>JASLIY010000191.1 GCA_030152675.1 Acinetobacter sp. | reverse complement strand
ACATCCTGCGTTTCAGTTGGTACGTCAACACCATGTTGAAGCCCTTGATATTTTAGTCTCCGAATATAAACATAAAGTCACGGGTGCAGTGCATTATCACCTTGCCACCGATCATGATGAAAACGTATTTTTAGTCGCCTTCCGCACCCAACCGATGGATTCGAAAGGTGAGGCGCATATTCTTGAACATACCGCGCTGTGTGGTTCTAAAAAATTCCCTGTGCGCGATCCATTCTTTTTGATGATCCGTCGTTCTTTAAACACTTTCATGAACGCTTTTACCGCGGCAGATTGGACGGCCTATCCATTTGCGACCCAGAATAAAAAAGATTTTAACAACTTGCTTGAAGTGTATTTGGATGCTGCCTTTGCGGCCAATCTCAATCCGCTGGATTTTGCCCAAGAGGGGATTCGCATTGAGCTTGAAGATGATCAACCAGTCTATAAAGGCGTGGTCTTCAATGAAATGAAAGGTGCCATGAGCTCACCTTCGGATCAGCTTTACCATCAGTTAGCACATCACCTCTTTCCAAAAACCACGTATCACTACAACTCTGGTGGTGATCCCAAAGATATTCCCGACCTGAGCTATGAGGAGTTGTTGAGCTTCTATCGCTCGCATTACCATCCGAGTAATGCCGTATTTATGACCTTTGGTAATCAAACTGCTTTTGAATTGCAAAGCCAATTTGAAGAACTTGCGCTGAAAAACTTCACCCAAGGTGAGACCTTATATTCAGTCCCAGAACAACGTCTTGCAGCACCGATTGACGTGACTGAAAGCTATGCAGTTGATGCCGATGACTTGAGTGATAAGACCTATCACTTAATCGCATGGTTGTTGCCACAAGCCAGTGATATCAAACTACGTCTCGGCATGCGCTTGGTTGAAGGCGTGTTATTAGAAAACTCAGCATCTCCGCTCCGTCATTATCTTGAAACCTGTGGTTATGCACAGTCGACCGGTCCGATCATGGGTGTGGACGATTCTAATTATGAAATGACCTTCTTCTGTGGGGTGCAGGGATCGAATGCTGAACATGCTGCTGAGTTTAAAGCTGGTGTGTTCAAGGTTCTACAGCAAATGGCGGCTCAGCCAGTTGATCCTGCGATGGTCGATGCGATTATGCATCAGATCGAATTGCATCAACGTGAGATCGGCGGTGATGGTACACCTTATGGTTTAAGCTTGATTCTAAATGGTTTGAGTAGCGCGATTCATCATAGCGATCCAGTGGATGTTTGGGATGTGGATGCCGCGATTGAACAAGTGAAATTGGAACTCCAAGACCCAATGTGGCTGTCTAACCTGATCCAAACGCATTTGATTGACAATCCACATCGCGTGCAATTGACCTTGGTGCCAGATGCCAACAAATCCGCTGCAGAAGCTGCTGCGGAGCAGGCACGTTTGGCAGCGATTGGCGCGAGCTTGAGCGAAGCCGACAAAGCTGAGATTAGACAACAAACCGAAGCACTAAAACAGCGTCAAGAAACAGCGGATGACTTGGATCTATTGCCGAAAGTGGGCTTGGAAGATATTCCAGTCGAGTTGGCGATTGCACAAGGCCAGTTGCGGGAAATCATTTGCAACCGCGTCGATACGCCGTTGAATCTGTACCATGCCGGTACGAACGGTATTTACTACCAACAAGTGATTATTGAGTTGCCAGATGCGGTGGTTCAGTCACCATACTTCAATTTGTTGCCGATCTTGATGGGTGAGGTTGGGGCGGGTGAATATGATTATCTCAGTTTCCAAAACCTACAAACTGCAGTGACTGGTGGCCTAGGCATGGGCGCTTCATTGCGCAGTAAGTTGGACGACAACAGCAAAATCAGTGCTTGGTTAACCCTGACCACCAAATCATTGGCCGATAAATTCGACGCGATTGGGTTATTGAAGTTGGCGTTCGAACAACTGCGCTTTGATGAAAAAGATCGCATCATTGAGTTGTTGCAACAACGCAAAACCCGCTGGGCCTCACGCCTCTCTGGTGCAGGGCATAGCTATGCGATGCAAACCGCTTCACGTCAGATGAGTGCTTTGGCGCGCCGTGATTATAACAATACTGGCCTACCTGCACTAAATTGGTTGTCCGATTTACTCGATCAAATCGAAGGCGATGAACAAGCCTATACCCAATTGATCGAAGCGCTAAAGTCGATCCATCAAGCCTTATTGCATGCACCGAAACAGTTCCTGTTGGTGTGTGAAGAACATCATTCTGAAAACTTGATCGAACAGATCCAAGAGGCTTGGAATACACTCGACATTGGTGAGGCACCACAAGCATTGCCATGCAACCCTGATCAAGCCAATCAAGCGCAAAGCAATTTAGATCAGGCTTGGTTGATCCAGTCCAATGTCCAGTTCTGTGCATCTGCTTATGCAGCGGTCGACATTAGCCATCCCGATGCTGCGGCATTGATGGTTCTCGGAGGCTATCTACGCAATGGTTTCTTGCATAGTGCGATTCGTGAAAAAGGCGGGGCTTATGGCGGTGGAGCAAGCTATGACGGCAATGCCTGTGCTTTTCGTTTCTATAGCTATCGTGATCCACGTCTGGCGGAGACTTTCCAAGACTTTGAAGCCAGTATTGATTGGTTACTCAACACGGAACAACATGCTTATCAACTCGAAGAATCCATCTTGGGCTTGGTGTCGAGCATGGACAAACCCGGTTCTCCAGCCGGTGAAGCGATTACGGCTTGCTATGCCTTATTACATGACCGTACCCCAGCGTTTAGAAAGGCAATGCGTGAGCGATTATTAAATGTGACTTTGCAAGACATTAAAAATGTTGCAAAACAATATTTAATTGATCAAAATCCCGTCAAGGCGGTGGTTGCGCCAGTAAGTAAAAAAGACGCACTCATTCAGTTGGGTTTTGAGATTAAACACGTCAAATAATCGACGATGGAGAATATTATGTCGTTCAAATTTTTTGAACGCACAGCCTTAAACTTGAGCATCATTCCGATGCTCAGTTTATCAGGGGTGTCACTTGCATTTGCGGACGAGACAACAGCAACAGCCTTGATCAGTCCGAGCACGCCGCAAGCGTGTGCAGCACTAGAAACCAATTCAGATCGCTTGGACTGTTACGATACATTGTTTAAAGTCCCTGAGGAGCAGCGTTCGGCTTTGGTCTCAGAGCGCCAAGCAGCCAAAGAAATTGAGGTTGTTGATGTTGAGCCGACTGAACCGGCCAGCCTGAAAGCCAATATCAGTGGCAAACTGAATTCATTGTTTGCACTGGAGGGGCCGAAGTTTGACCCCAATTCTTCGTTGCTGGATAAACGTTGGGAACTTTCTGAGGAGAGTAAACTCGGCACATGGAATATCCGTGCCCATCAACCGGTGTATTTACTCCCAGCGATGTGGACCAGCAAGAAAAATGAAATGCCAAGCAGCCCCAACCCACAAAACACTGTGGGTGAAGATGATAAGCAAACCCTAAAATCGACCGAAGCCAAATTCCAGATCTCGCTAAAAACCAAGGCTTGGGACAATGTCTTTGGGGATAACGGAGATATTTGGTTCGGTTATACGCAGTCTTCACGTTGGCAGGTGTATAACGCACGTGAATCACGTCCATTTCGTGAGACCAACTATGAACCTGAGGCGAGTTTAATCTTTCGGACCAATTATGAGTTTTTGGGTTTAAATGGCCGCCTATTGGGATTGACCCTGAATCACCAATCCAATGGTCGTTCCGATCCACTATCACGTAGTTGGAACCGAGTGATGTTGAACTTGGGCTTTGAACGCGACAACTTTGTGATGATGATCCGTCCGTGGTATCGCATGGACGAAGATGCTAAAGATGACAATAACCCAGACATCAAAGACTATATGGGGCGTGGGGATATCACCACCTTCTATCGTTGGAATGAGCATGACTTCTCCTTGATGCTGCGTCACTCACTGCGTGGCGGTGATCGCTCACATGGTGCAGCCCAATTTAACTGGTCATTCCCGATCAAAGGCAAGTTACGTGGTAACTTCCAACTCTTTGATGGCTATGGTGAAAGTATGATTGATTACAATCATCGCGCCACCTATGCCGGCTTAGGTATTTCCTTGATGGATTGGTTCTAAGCAGGCGCTGATCTGCTGCGATCAAGTCGATGATCTAAAGTTCATCATAAAAAATGGGGTCATGATTGACCCCATTTTTTTTGTATTCATTCCAACTACCTAAAGCGACTTCACTAACCCAAGCCATCTGCAGCACAGGCCGAGACTAGCCAATCTGGATTTCGGTGCTTGGATGTCGTAGTCGACTCTTTTTCGGTGTCGCGATCAGATAGGCGAGGGTTAAGGGGCCAAGACGCCCAGCAAACATCAACATGCACAACACAAACAAGCTGGCCGGCTGTAATTCATCGGTCACGCCACGCGACAGTCCTACGGTACAGGCCGCGGAAATGGTCTCAAACAATAAGTCCATAAACGGTTGTTCTGGTTCCAAGATCAACAACACAAAGAAGCCGATAAAAATACTGATAGAACTGATCGAGACCACCGCCAAGGCCTTAAAGGTGGTTTGCTGTGGGATCGCATAATTAAACACAGTCAGCTCTTCAGAGCGGCGTAAGAACTGAATCACACTCAACACCACGATGATAAAAGTCCCGACTTTAATCCCGCCTGCGGTACTTAATGAACCACCACCGATAAACATCAGAAACATACTGATCAACGCCGAGGCATGGCTGAGATCTCCGACCTCTAGACTATTAAAACCCGAGGAGCGCGGAACCGTGGCATGAAACCAAGCATTCAACGCTTGATCACCAAGTGACATTGGGGCAAGGGTCAGGGGATTACTGGCTTCTAGCGACCAAATCGCGATAAATGCAAAGAGATTCAGGCCAGCAATGGTACATAACACCAGTTTGCTATTGGGGCTGAGTTTTTTCCAACGCCGTGTGCGTTTAATATCCATCAAGACCAAAAAGCCTAAGCCCCCGATCATATACAGCAGACTGATGGTGAGGGTGATCATATACTGACCCGAGAAACTCATTAAACTGTTCGGGAAGAGAGAAAACCCACCATTGTTAAATGCCGAGACGCTATAAAACATCGCATAAAATACCGCATGCTGAAAGTCATACTGCGGCATCCAAGCCAGAGTTAAAATTATCGTGCCGACACTTTCAAAAAACAAAGAATATAGAAACACCCCTTTGACGGTGAATTTGACATTATACAAACTGGTTTGGCCGATGGTTTCTTGGGCCATGATCTGTTGTTTGAGTCCGATTTTGGGCGAGATACTCATCACGGCCAATAAGGCAAAGGTCATAAAGCCCAGCCCACCGCATTGGATCAGCAGCATCACCACCACTTTGCCAAATACGGTATAGGCGTCGCCGACATTAACGACCGAGAGACCGGTAATGGTGACGGCAGAGGTCGCGGTAAAGAAAGCATTCATCCAGCTCAGCTCACCTTGATGTGCAAAAGGCAGTTTAAGCAATATCGTGCCGAGTAGAATAAAGCTGAGAAAGCCCAGTGCGAGCAAACTCGGTGGGCTTAAATTAACGCTTCTACGTTTTTTATCGATGAGTTGCATAGGACTATTGGAAACGAATTAGAGGAAACGAGATGAAAGTCTTCTGAGTACGGCCACAGGTCCTTCCACAATTAAAATATCTTTTTCTTGAAGTATGGTGCCGCCGGCAATGTCGTATATGACATGTGAGCCACGTTGTAATAATAAAGTTTTAAAATCAGACTCTGCGCTATTATCAATTAAATGCTGAAATTGTACACCTTTTAAACTGGCGCCAATTTCGATTTTCACGATATAGCGTTCATCATTGAGTGCCATATAGCGGCGCACCATGGGATAACTCAGCGACTGTGCGATGCGCACGCCCATATCTTCTTCGGGATGAATAATCTTATCGATCCCAAGATGGTTTAAGATCATGTGGTGGGCTTTGGATTTGGCCTTGGCCATGATTTTTTCCACCCCCATATTTTTGAGGTGTAAAACACATAAAATACTGGCTTCAATGTCTTCGCCAATTGCCACCACCACGGCATCACAGTTCTGTACATTCAGTTCTTGTAGCACGTGTTCATCCGTTGCATCCGCAATGACCGCATGGGTCAGTTGACTGGCCACGGCTTCAACATTTTTCTTAATGCTATCGATGCCAATCACATCATGACCTAGATCAACCAGTTCCAATGCTACGGTTGCCCCAAAACTTCCTAAACCAATGACAGCAAATTCAGCCATTAAAAATCCTTACAATTCGATGAGTTTCAAAAGCGTATTCATAATCGCATTTTGACCTATGATACGTTTTGAAGCACGAAAGGTCATTTAATATTTCAATACATTTAGACGCTATTCACAATTCAGCACTGACCGACCACGACGTCCAAATATTTCAAGCTTAACTTCACGGAGCGAAGACATGGGCAATAAAAAGATGTATAGGATGCTGCAACACTGGTTTCCTGAATTATTGAGTCAAGCCTTGCCCCCCTCAGTGCAACGCAACCAATATGCGATATTCTTAGAGTGGTTATGCTTGAAAGCATCTGGTTCTGAGCGTTGCTATGCGATGTATCTTGATCCGCAGCATTATTATGAAAATGGCTTAAGTCACAGTGCAATCCTACAAGATCACCATATTGATGTGGCACAGGTACAGGCCTTGATTCGTGAGCGAATTACGCCTTTATTTCGACATTATGAGCAGCATAAGCAGGTGATAGGGCAGCATTGTGATTTGCGTAGTCAAGTCTACGATATTGTATTGCAAGAAATATCCAAGTTATTAAAAAGCTTAAATTATGAATTACTGTTGCTCTGTGCGGCAGATTATCATTGGATGGCGGTTCCCAATCAAGCTGAAGAGATTGATCAATTTTGCAGATTATTTGAAAAGCAATTTAAACATGCGCATAAAAATATCGAGCATTATCAACCGGAGAATTGGGTTTGGAGTACTTAACACCCTACACGCGCAGCACAGAGCCGGCAGTGTTTGCTGCGATGCTGAGGTAAATTTTCGTCATGGCTCACGGATTATCGTTTGCTTTTTAATCCAAGAATTTTTAAGATCAATGCTCCATGTATAGCACTGCCATTGCTGCGATGAAAAAGAGTATTTATCAACTATTACAAGATGCTATTCCCCAATTGCAAGTTCAGCTGCCTCCGAGCACAAGTGGTGATTTACATCAGCTCTATGATTGGATCAATCAGCAGCATACGTTTATGCACTACGTTGAACTTAAGGAGTTTGAGGACAACGGCATCGAATATAATTATTATTTTAAAAAATATCACGTCGATACCGATGCATTGCAGGCCGATATTTATGCCAGCATCGAGCATGTCTTTGCCGAGTTTGCCGCAGAAGATTTAGAAATTGACGCAGATGCCAATGCCTATATCAATGCGCGGATCTTGATGGATGAGCAGGTTGAAGAAATTGTCTTTGATCATATTCATCGTTGTGCGACGCAGCATCAATTGAAGCTGCTGATTATCGTACGCGAGAACCCGTATTGGCTGTTGATTCCAAATATGAAGCAGGAGTTTATCGATCAATTGGTCGGAGAGTTCAATCAGAACTTTAAAGTCCATGAAGATCTACTCATGCTGCAATACGCACGTTAAAGCACGACTGGTCTCATTCATCTGTCTTAAAAACAGATAAAAGATAAAATTTAAAAGATAAAAGATAAAAACGAAAGTTCGCGTCCTGAGCAAGTTGACTCAGGACGCAATGTCATTTAACTCACCAATCTAAAAACCTAGCCCAAGGTCATCAGGCTGGCATTGCCGCCAGCAGCTGCGGTATTGATACTCAATGCACGTTCAAACAAGAGTGGCTCGACTGCAATGCGGTGTGCATCGGCTGGTACATGGCTAATCCCGATAATAGCGCCTTGGCGTTCTGCGATCAGTTGTTGCAGTTGCAGCAGACTGTTGTGATCACCTTGATGTAAAACGGCATCAAACTCACCGCTGGTGACTTGCTCGACATAGGCCAGTTGCTGTTGTACAGGACTTGGCATACGTTTTAACAAGGCCAAGGCGACTGGGTCTTGCAGACTGATCACAGCTTGGCTGCCGATACCCACCACCGTTTGTAGCTGAAGGATCAAATCACGTTCGGTCGACGCCGTGCAAAGGACACGTTCACGCGGCAGGAGTTGATAGAGATTACGTTCACCTGTTGGGCCTTGCAGCTCAAAGCTTTGTCCGACTGCGACGGATGCACGTGGCAGGGCAGGCTGTTCCTGATCAAGCCACTGTTGCAAGATGGTATTGCGAGCTATCGCGGTCGTCGAAGTCACTGCAGCTTGAACAGCAAAGGGAGGGTCCAAGCGTTTTTGGCTACAATGCTGCATCAAGCGATAGAGGTACAACGGGCCTCCCGCTTTGGGTCCAGTTCCGGATAAGCCTTCACCACCAAACGGTTGTACCCCGACCACAGCGCCAACAATATTGCGGTTGATATAGAGATTGCCGACCTGTGCGTGTTGCGTGACGAGGGCAATATGCGCATCGATGCGTGTATGCAAGCCCATGGTGAGACCATAACCTTTGGCATTGATTGCTTGTAGCAGCGCGGGTAATTCTCCTTGCGCATAGGTCAGGACATGCAGTACGGGTCCAAAGACTTCACGTTTTAAGTCATCTAAATGCGGCAGTTCGATCAACGTCGGTTGAATAAAAGTCCCTTGCTCCAACGGGTACAGTTGATCATGCTGACGCATCAACTGATGTACGCGATAACCTTTGTCTGCCATGGCTTGAATATGGGTCATGATGTTGCTTTGGGCATCTTGATCAATCACTGGGCCGACATCGGTCGAGAGTTGGCTGGGCTGACCGAGTTGCAGTTGCTGCATCGCGCCTTTGAGCATATTGATCACGACATCGGCAGAATCTTGTTGCACATACAAGATGCGCAGGGCAGAGCAGCGTTGACCCGCACTGTCAAAGGCAGAGCTGACGATATCTAGCACCACTTGTTCAGTGAGGGCGGATGAATCCACGATCATGGCATTTTGACCGCCGGTTTCTGCGATCAGTGGAATCGGTAAGCCCTGCTGACTGCTGCGCTGTGCCAAACCACGTTGTAAGATTTTTGCGACTTCGGTTGAGCCTGTAAACATCACGCCTTGTATACGTGGATCGGCACTCAAGGCGGCACCCACGGTAGCACCATCACCAGGTAACAGCTGCAGCACATCACGAGGAACGCCGGCTTGCCAGAACAATTCAACTGCCCGTGCCGCCACTAAGGGTGTTTGTTCGGCCGGCTTGGCCAATACGGTATTGCCGGCCACCAAAGCTGCCGCAACTTGACCACTAAAGATCGCCAAGGGGAAATTCCAAGGGCTGATACACAGCACCGGCCCCAATGCTTTAATGTCTGTACCGGCTTCTAGGTCAATCATCTGTGCAGCATAGTAGCGTAGAAAATCCACCGCCTCGCGGACTTCGGCTATTCCGTTAGCATAGGTCTTGCCACTTTCACGACTTAAAAGCACCAAGAGTTCAAGCAGATGTTGTTCCATCAATGCCGCAGCACGATTTAAACAGGCAGCACGCAACTGCTTGGGTTGGCTTTCCCACTGGGACTGCGCTTGGCTGGCATTGCTCAAGGCCTGTTCAATCTGCTGTGCTTGCGCAGGATAAACCTGCCCGACAATATCTTGATGCAGTGCCGGATTGATGATCGAGATGACCTCGTCATTGCTGAGGCTGAGCTGATCTAAGCCTTGACCCATCGGCTGTGCTTGCCATTGATGAGCGCGGAGTTGCTGCGCAACTTGGTCAAGTTGAGCAAGACACTGATCGTTGTTTAAATCAAAACCGATGGCATTACGACGATAGGGCAGATAGAGGTCGAGTGGTTGTGGGATTTGAGTATGTGGCAAGCCGAGTTGCTGTTCTTGTGCGGCACTGTCTAAGATCTGCTGCTGTGGTGCCTGAATCAGTGCTTCGATATCGAGATTTTTATCCGCGATACGATTGACAAAGGAGGTGTTGGCACCATTCTCCAGCAAACGTCTGACCAAGTAAGCCAACAGCGTTTCATGTTTGCCAACTGGGGCATAGATTCGACAGGGCACACCGAGTTTATTTTGCTGTGTGTCACCGACCACATGGGTGTAGAGGCTTTCGCCCATGCCGTGTAGGCATTGAAATTCATACTGACCGGGATAGTATTCAGCCGGCTTGGCCAAATGATAAATCGTCGCCAACGTTTGCGCATTATGTGTGGCAAACTGCGGGTAAATATATTCAGGTGCAGCCAAAAGTTTTTCAGCGCAGACCAAGTAGGAGAGATCGGTATGCACTTTACGTGTAAAGACTGGATAGTCGCTCATCCCCTCAATTTGCGCTTTTTTAATCTCACTGTCCCAGTACGCTCCCTTGACCAAACGAATCATCAAGCGTTTATGACTGCGCTGAGCCAAGTCGATGAGATAGTCCACCACTGCGGTACAGCGTTTTTGATAGGCCTGAATCACAAAACCAATGCCTTTGAACTGATCAAGTTGTGGCTCAAAACACAGTTGTTCTAACAAGGCCAAAGACAGTTCCAGGCGTTCTGATTCCTCTGCATCGATATTCAGTCCGATATTGTAGTGCTTGGCCAGAACCGCCAATGCCAAGATCTTTGGATAAAGTTCGCCGTGTACGCGCTCGATTTGAGCACGTTGATAGCGTGGATGTAGTGCAGAGAGTTTGATCGAAATGCCGGGACCTTCATAAACATCACGATTGTTAGAGGCTTTACCGATGGCATGGATGGCATTTTGATAATCTTGAAAATAACGTTCAGCATCGGTTGCGGTGACTGCTGCTTCACCAAGCATGTCATAGGAATAGCGAAAGCCTTCGGCCTCTAAGACCTCAGCATGTTGGATGGCTTTTTCTATAGTTTCGCCGGTCACAAACTGCTCACCCATCATGCGCATGGCGACATCGACCGCTTTACGGATGATGCCACGCCCACTGCGTTCAATCAGTCGGGTCAACATACCTGATAAGGTGCTTTGTTGCGGTGTTTGCATCAATTTGCCAGTCAGCATCAGTCCCCAAGCGGCTGCATTGACAAACATCAATTGGCTATTGCCGAGATGCGCTTTCCAGTTCCCTTGATTAATCTTGTCACGAATCAAAACGTCACGTGTAGCGCGATCAGGAATACGCAATAAGGCTTCAGCCAAGCACATCAGTGCGATGCCTTCTTGCGAGGACAAGGCAAATTCTTGCAACAAGCCCTGTACGATGCCTGCTTTACCGGCATCTGTTTTACGTTCACGTAGACTGTGTGAGAGATCAAATGCCAACTGATGGATCTTTTGATTCAGTTGATCTGGCAGCTCATGCTGTGCCATCAACTCCGATACACACTCGGGTTCTGAACGGCGCCACGCCTGATTGATCTCATGTTCGAACTTATTTTTATGCTGGAAATGAGAGATATAGCTTGTTTCGACGACGCGCGAGTCATCCTTTAGGTCATGAGGCATGCTGTTCATGTCGGGTTCCATTGACGTTTTGATTTTAGATATTGGGCGAGAGATCGCCAGCCTTTATATAATTAATCATTACAGAAAATATGACGAATAAATCACTAAAATTCGGATAATATTTAGTGATAAATTCGCCAATAGGGAGTAAGTGGTGTTAGATCGTACGGACTTAAAAATTCTTGAACTGTTACAACAAGATGGAAAAATTTCAAATATCAAACTTGCGGAAGCTGTGAACTTATCTGCTACGGCTGTCTTGGCACGTGTCCAGAAGCTGGTGCATGACGGCTATATCTTGGGTTATGCCGCGATCCTCAATCCGGATTTATTGGATAAAAGTTTTGTGATTTTTGTTGAGGTGTTACTCGACAAAACCACGCCCAATGTTTTGGATGAGTTTTCTGAGGCGGTGGTGCAATATCCAGATATTGTGGAGTGTCATATGATCAGTGGCGGTTTTGATTTTCTTATTAAAATTCGCTGTCAGAATATGGAGGCCTTTCGTAAAATCTCAGGCGAGGTGCTGTGGCAATTACCAGGTGTTAAAGAAACCCGAAGTTACCCGGTCATGGAAGTACTCAAAGAGTCAGGCCCTATTGAACTAAAAACCAAGCTGATGAGTCTTAAAAATAAAGTCAAAGGCTAGGGGGATTGCCCCTGTCATTTCAGACATTAAAAAAACAGGGGATCAGTGATGACCTCCCTGTTTTTTTAGTCGTGTTTAAACGGTGATGCTCAAGCTAAAGCAAAATAGCCACTCAGTTTTTATGGTTTTGATAGGCCTGATCTGCTTGATCAAAGCGTTCTAGTGTGGCTTGAGC
>JASLIY010000151.1 GCA_030152675.1 Acinetobacter sp. | reverse complement strand
CCGCCACGAATCGTTTCGAAACCAATGGTTTCACGCTCACGTGGACCGGTGTGCCCTTCACGACCGTAGACCGCGACTTTTTTCAGATCACGACCCAAGGTATCTGCGATGGCTTCGCCCATCATCAATGCTGTACCTGATGGCGCATCAACTTTATGACGGTGATGTGCTTCGATGATTTCGATATCGACCGTATCTGCAAAAACTTTGGCAGCAAGTTCTAACAGTTTGATTGAGACATTGACGCCCACCGAATAGTTCGCGGCATAAACCACTGGGATCTGCGTTGCACTTTGATCAAGTTGTTGTTTTTGTTCATCAGACATCCCGGTGGTGCCGATCACCATCGCCACGCCAGCTTGACGACACAGTTCAAGATGCTGTGCGGTTGCCACCGGTGCAGTAAAGTCGATCACCACATCACACTGATCTAAGATCGATGCCAAATCACCCACGACCTTGACGCCAATCGCACCCATGCCTGCAAGCTCGCCCGCATCCGAACCCAGCAATGAACTTTCTGGACGTTCTACCGCAGCGGCAAGCTGATAGCCGGCTTGTTGAACAGCTTGAATTAATGTACGGCCCATGCGACCGCCCGCGCCCAAAACTGCAATACGTGGAGTTGCTGACATCGTCTTTCCCTAATTTCGGTTTCAAATTGAGCTTACTATAGCAAAACTCTGCTGGCTGGCTAAGATCGTTCTGAAAAATAATCCGTTGGGTTAAAGCCATGACTGAAGCCGCAGCACCGAGCGCATACTCAGTCATGGCACTGCAATAACGCCATAAAAAAAGTAATAAAAAAGGCCTATAGATATAGGCCTGTTTCGATTGCGATACATACTGGCTGAACCATTATCGCGCGCTGCATCAGCATCTCACGACATCATGTTTGGCGACTGTATCGCGATCTGATCGCATCAGTCTAACTTAAACACTTAGTCAAACAAGCGATCGAAGAATGATTTTTTCTTCGGAGAAGATTTGTGATCATCGCCATCTAGCGTTTCTTGCAACTCTTTGAGCAACTCACGTTGACGTGAAGTCAAATTCACTGGCGTTTCAACCACGATACGGCAGAGTAAGTCACCTTGCATACTGGTACGGACTGGGGTCACACCTTTGCCACGTAAACGGAATAATTTTCCAGTTTGTGTGCCTTCAGGGACTTTGAGACTGACACGACCATCGAGGGTTGGGATTTGGATTTCTTTACCCAATGCCGCATCTGCGATGCTCACAGGTACATCCATATACAGATCCGCGCCGTCACGCTGGAACACTTCATGTTCACGGACCACCACTTCAACGTATAAATCACCAGATTGACCATCACCAATCGCTTCACCTTTACCGGTTAAACGAACGCGGTCGCCATTGTCCACGCCGGCTGGAATGGTGACTTCAAGCGTTTGTTGACGCTCAGACACACCAGAGCCATGACATTTTTGACATGGGTTTTTAATGATCTTGCCTTGGCCGCGACAGGTGCTACAGGTTTGCTGTACAGAGAAAAAACCCTGCTGCATACGGACTTGACCCGCACCATGACAGGTTTTACAAGTTTCAACATCTTTTGGATTTTTAGAGCCCTTACCATCACAGCTGTCACACGGTGCAGGTGCTGTAAAGGTAATGGTTTTTTTCACTCCTCTGACCGCTTCTTCAAGCGTCAGTTCCATCACATAGCGTAAGTCTGAACCACGGCGCTGACGTTGCTGGCCGCCACGACCACCGCCGCCACCAAATGCGCCGCCAAAAATATCACCAAACTGGCTAAAGATATCTTCTGCACTAAAGCCCTGACCGTGACCGAAGCCACCACCACCGCCGCCATTTTCAAACGCACTATGGCCCATGCGGTCATACATGCTGCGCTTTTCATCATCCGAAAGCACTTCATAAGCGGAGGCCGCTTCTTTAAATTTTTCTTCGGCTTCTGGATTGTCGGGGTTACGATCTGGATGATATTTCATCGCCAACTTACGGTAGGCTTTTTTAATTTCATCATCACTAGCGGTTTTAGAAACGCCCAAAACCTCATAATAATCACGTTTAGCCATAATTGGCGCTGCTCCACAGATTTGATTTTATTTCACTGCGAACTAACGTGGGGGTAAGGCACTCAATTTACAAGCGGAGAAAATGAAAAAAATAAACTTAAACTTGGATTGCCCCCACGATCGCAAGTGGGAGGCTGCGAGCAAGGGATTAATATACCGCTTTGCTTTTGATATATTTACTAAAACCTTTGAGCCATGCATTGAGTAAATACAACCATGCCACGGCACTGAAAATCACCCCAAGTACGGTACAGGCTTTGACCCAAATAAAGCTGTCCCAGTAAAAAAAGAATAACGGGATAAACCATAGTGAAGCAAATGCCGCAAGTAGCATAAACATCACCACATTGCGCATCACCCAAAGGGCCTGCGCATGAATCCAGACTTCTGTTTCAACCAAAACCACTTTTCGCGCCAACCAGTATGAAATCACAGCACTCACAATACTAAACAATGCAAGAAACATGCACACATACGCAACGGTCATATAGCGACGATGTTGTTTTAAATTATCTTGCCCCATGGGTCTTTATATACCTCAATTCATTGTGAGTGCTTTCAAAGTTCTACAATGAAATTTCAAGTGTTATTTTCAATCAAATATAAGGTGCTACTATATTGAATATTTCAATTTTTCGCACCTAAAAAATCGCAAAAAAACTAGGTATTAATCACTTGTTTTTTAACTCTAAACCATGCGGCATACAAAGCTGGCAAGAAAAACAGGGTTAATAAGGTCGCAACAATCAATCCACCCATAATCGCAACGGCCATTGGGCCAAAGAAAATACTGCGTGAAAGTGGAATCATGGCCAGCACCGCAGCCAATGCAGTCAGTATAATCGGTCTAAAACGCCGCACCGTTGCACCTAAAATTGCATTCCAAGGATCAATTCCCGCGCGAATATCTTGTTCAATCTGATCAATCAAGATCAGTGAGTTGCGCATAATCATACCCGATAATGCAATCGTGCCAAGCATCGCAACAAAACCAAAGGGTTTGTTAAACAATAATAGGAATAAAACCACACCAATTAAACCTAGTGGCGCTGTTAAAAATACGATAAACGCACGTGACATACTGCGCAGTTGGATCATCAATAAAGTGAACACCACCGCCAAGAATAATGGCATCCCAGCATTGACTGAATTTTGACCTCGCGCAGACTCCTCGACCGTCCCTCCCACTTCGATCAAATAGCCACTTGGCAGTTCAGCGCAGAGTTGTTCAATCGATGCCACCATCTCATCGACCACGGTTGCGGGTTGTAAATGGGTGCGAATATCGGCACGTACCGTAATCGTCGGTAAACGGTTGCGATGCCAAATCAAACCATCCTCAAACTTGTATTCGATGGTGGCGATTTGCGCCAAAGGTACGGTGCCGCCACTTTGCGTCGGCACTGCTAAACTGGATAAGGTCGCAACATCAACCCGCTCTGCTTGATCCCCTCGCAGGCGAATATCAATCAATTCACGTTTCTCACGATACTGATTGATCACAGCGCCACTGATGGCACGATTGAGAAATTGCGCCACATCCGCACTAGACACACCCAGTTGACGGGCACGGTCTTGATCGATATTCAGCGCGATGATCTTGCTCGGCTCGCCCCAGTCCAGATGTACATTGGTGGTATTGGGATTGTCACTGACCAAAGCCGAAACCTGCTGTGCCCACTGGCGTACGCTATGTAAATCCTCACCCGAAATTCGATATTGGATCGGATAGCCGACGGGTGGCCCATTTTCCAACAAAGTTACTCGCGTGCGAACCTCAGGCAATAACTTGCGAATCTCGGTGTCCAAAGACTGACGGATATCATCGCGGTCTTCCAAGGACGAAGCCAAGACCACAAACTGTGCAAAGCTGGCTTGTGGCAATTGTTGATCCAAGGGCAGATAAAAACGCGGTGATCCAGTGCCCACATAGGCGACATAGTTGTCGATGCCCTTTTGCTTGGACAAGAATGCTTCGACTTTTTTCACCGCCTGTTCTGTGGCGGTCAGTGAAGCCCCCTCTTCGAGCTTGAGGTCTACCAAGATTTCAGTGCGGTTAGAGGGTGGGAAAAACTGCTGTGGCACCAGCTTAAATAACAAGACTGAACCAACAAAAACCGCAATGGTCACGGCGATCACGGTTTTTCGATACTGCACACACAACGCCACCCACGACCGAAA
>JASLIY010000122.1 GCA_030152675.1 Acinetobacter sp. | reverse complement strand
GTTAAGATCTGATCTTCCAGAATTTGCTCCAGGTGACACCGTCATCGTTCAAGTAATAGTAAAAGAGGGTGATCGCGAACGTCTTCAAGCATTTGAAGGTGTTGTTATTGCGAAGAAAAACCGTGGCTTGAACTCTGCGTTCACTGTTCGTAAAATTTCGAGTGGTGTTGGTGTTGAACGTGTTTTCCAAACACATTCACCAATCGTTGCACGCGTTGAAGTGAAACGTCGTGGTGACGTTCGTCGCGCTAAACTTTACTACCTACGCGAGTTGTCTGGTAAAGCTGCACGTATCCGTGAAAAATTACCTGCACGTAAAGTTAAAGCTTAAGTCTAAGCTGACACTTTACTTGTGTAAAAAAATGCGCCTTTTGGCGCATTTTTTTATGGGAGTTTGTCTATTCTGGGAATGGGGCTGTGAGTCTTTTTCCTGATTTTGCATAAAAAATTACTTTCGCATAGAAAAGCTGTAAAAAAACTGCGCCGATTGCTAACATGGGCGCGTTGAAATCGGTCCAATTTAAAATTATGAAAGCAGCGTCTACTAAAATTCAGCGTCGCCATCTCAGTGGTGTATTTTTACTTAACAAACCGTTGGGCATCAGCTCAAATGCGGCGCTCCAAAAAGTACGCTATCTCTATCGTGCCCAAAAAGCTGGGCATACTGGGGCTTTAGATCCATTGGCAAGTGGCTTATTGCCGATTTGTTTGGGTGAGGCGACCAAGTTTTCGCATTATTTATTGGATTCCAATAAACGCTACAGCACCACCATTCGATTTGGTGCGCGTACCAGCACCGGTGATACCGAGGGTGAGGTGGTGGAAACTGCCGCAGTACCGGTGTTGACCCCAGCCTTGGTTGAGGCCGTACTCGAAAGTTTTCGTGGTGAGACCACTCAGATTCCACCGATGTATTCGGCATTGAAAAAACAAGGCCGTCCCTTGTATGAATTGGCGCGCCAAGGTATCGAAGTCGAACGTGCTGCACGCCCTGTGCATATTCCGCAGTTACAGGTCTTGGCCATCGGTGAAGATCATCTGACGCTGGATGTGACCTGTTCTAAAGGCACTTATATTCGTGTCTTGGGTGAGGATATCGCCAAGGCTTTGGGCACTGTGGGGCATTTGACTTATTTGCACCGTACCCAGACTGGGCATTTTGCATTGAATCCTGCATATACCATTGAATATCTAGAAAGTTTAACCGAAGATGCCAGAATGCAATTGCTACTGCCAGCCTATGCACCAGTGCAGCATTTCACGCAGATTCAAGTGCCTGAAGGACGTGCAAGCTATTTCAGTACCGGCATGGAAAGTAATATCGATCATGCTGCTGAAGCACAGGTCTTGGTCTTTGATGGCGAGCGCTGTCTCGGTTTGGCCGAGATCAGTGATCAAAAACGACTGATTCCAAAACGCGTGTTAAATCTATAGTTTCAACACAATACATTCCCCGATACCGCAAAGCCCCAAACAAGAGGAACAATAAAAAATGGAATTTGACCTGATCCTCAGTCTGATTTTTTTTGCGTTTTGTGCCGGGGCGATTGATGCAGCAGTCGGGGGCGGGGGCTTGATTCAGATCCCTGCCCTGATGGGGGCAATGCCGCAACTTGGGCCTGCAACGGTGTTTGGTACCAATAAATTGGCCTCGATCTGTGGCACTGCCTCGGCAGCGTTTTCATTTTTACGTCGTGTTTCCTTGTCGTGGAAGCTGTTGCTGGTGGTGGGCATCTGTGCCTTCCTGAGCTCCTTTGTTGGGGCGGCCAGTGTGTCGCTGGTGCCTACAGAGATCCTCAAGCCCTTGGTGTTGATCATGTTGATCGTGATCGCGATTTACACCTTTATGAAAAAGCAATTCGGCCAAATGCACGTCGAGCAAGTCATCAATGGCAAGGTGTTGTTATTGGCGGGGATCGGCAGTGTCATCATTGGTTTTTATGATGGGATCTTTGGCCCTGGCACGGGCAGCTTTTTTATTTTCTATTTTATTCGCTATCTGAAAGTGGATTTCTTACATGCCTCGGCATTGTCCAAGATCGCCAACTTTATGACCAATTTTGCCGCCTTGAGTTTCTTTATCCCGACTGGTCATGTGCTGTTTGGGATTGGCTTGATGATGGCCGCTGCCAACGTGCTTGGTGCGATCGTGGGGGTGAAAATGGCGCTTAAGTACGGCAGCGGATTTATTCGTATTCTGTTTTTAATCTTGGTCAGTGTGCTGATCTGTCGTTTGGGATACCAAATGTTTGTGGCTTAGTGCTGGGCGTTGCCGACGTTTGAGCCGCGATAAGCTCGACAGCGTTTGAGCGCTTGATGATGCCCAATTGTGCTGAAAAAACACCCAATAGCAACCATTCTCAATGCCAACATTGCCTATACAAAACAATGCAAGAACTGACGACTAAAGCACTAAAAAGCTTTTAGTATCGAGCATATGCGCGCTCATCATATTAAAACTTATGTCACAGCATGCGCATACTCCATGCAGCCATAACACTTGAATATAAATCTAAGTTGAAAAGAATAGCGCCGCAACGGCGATTGGGAGATATACATTGATGAATAATATTTTTGAAGCACTCCGAGATAGCCACGAACGACAACGTGAACTTGCAGATCAACTGATTCTGACCTCTGGAGATACGCCTGAACGACGTGAATTGTTTGATCTACTTAAAAATGAACTCTATGCACATGCAGTCGCAGAAGATCGTTATTTTTATATTCCCTTGATGATGAGTGATGCGGGACTCAACATTACTCGGCATGCCCTTGCTGAACATCATCAAATGGATGAATTGCTTGAGCAACTCACCGAAACTGAATTTAGTCACTCACGTTGGTTGGGTTTGGCCAAGAAGTTGGCGGAGACTGTGCATCACCATCTCAAAGAAGAGGAGCATGGATTTTTCCAACAGGCAGGCAAGATATTGGATGACAAGCAAAAGAGCAGTTTAGCGAAACAGTATTTAAAGGAATATAAAAAATACAAAGCGTCGAATAAAGACAGTCTGACCTAATGAAAGCCATTTGAAATCCAAACCATGTGAGTTTGGAGGTTGGAAGGCATGCCAGTCCGTTAAGCTTTTTGAAGTGAATTTTCATGCTGTGTTAATCAAATTGCTTAACAGACTGGCATTCGAGCCGTGAGGCTCAATCCATCGCCGTATCTTGGCTTTTGCGACTGCGAAAGGTCACGCCCACGGAGGCCAGCATGATGCAGACCAAGGCCAGCGTTTGTAATAAAGTGATGCGTTCATTCAGTAACAGCATACCTGCAATCGCAGCAATGGCAGGCGATAGGCTGGTCAGTGTGCCATAGCTGAGTTTGCTGAGCTTTTTCAGCGCCATCAGGTCCAGTGCATAGGGAATCGCGGTTGCCAATAAGGCGATGACCAAGGCATAGCCCCAATATTGAGTTTGCATTAAGGCCTGTGGATTGTGTACCGCGCTGATCGGGAGCAATATCATGGCTGACAATACGATCGCAATGGTCAGCGCATGTAGGCCGATATTTTGACGTACCACCCGTTGTCCAAAATAAATATAGAATGCCCAGCAGACCCCGGCACCGAGTGCGAATGCCGCACCCAAATAAGAGAAATTTTCCGCCGCACTTTGTTGCCACGGCACCATGAGCGCAATGCCCAAGACCGCCAAACCGACCCAGATCAAGTCGCTGCGTTGTTTGATCGAGATCAGTGCCAAAGTGAGTGGCCCCAGGAACTCAATTCCGACCGCGAGCCCTTGTGGTAGCTTACCCAATGAGGCGTAGAATAAGACGTTCATCAAGCACACCGAGCCGGTATAGCAGAGCAGGTCACGCCAGTGTAAGTGCGGCAAGCGTTTGAGAATGGTCCAAGAGCGGAACATCAAAAAGATGATGATCGAGGCAAAGCACAGTCTGAGGGTGACCACCGTGAGTGGATCGAGAACGGCGATCAGTTGCTTGGCAAAAGACGCACTAATTTGATAGGCCACCATGGACAAAACCATATAAAACACAGCGGCAAGTTGAGTATTGGGCATGGCACACGGGCTTAAAAATAATGGGCTGATTCTAGCATTTAATTTAGCCAGTGCGCGTGTGCATGCTAAGATCAGTTGAGTGTGGTCGAGTAGACAGATACAAGCAGCATTTGGGAGCATCGTCCTGTTTCGCTACAAGTGGGGATTGTATGTGCCATGATATTTTTCATGTGGATCAGCAGCTTTGCGGTTATGGCGAGGAACCATCATGTATCGATTAAATTATATTGAACATTATCAACATCAGCCGCCTTTTCAGCGTTTGTTTGTGGTGGGTGATGTGCATGGTTGCTATGCAGATTTAATGCAGGCCCTGCAAGCTGTGGCGTTTGACTTTGATCAGGATCTGTTGGTGTCATTGGGGGATCTGATTGACCGTGGACCAGAGAGTTTAAAGTGCCTAAATCTATTACAACAACCGTGGTTCAAAGCAGTACTGGGCAATCACGAAGAGATGTGTCTACACTCGGAACATGATCAGATGATGGCAGATCTACACTGTCGGCATGGTGGGCAGTGGTTTTATGACCTGCCGTTGACCGAGCGCAAACGCCTGATCGCGCTGGTGCGACAACTGCCGATTGTGCTAGAGATTGAGCATCAAGGACAACGTCTTGGCTTTGTGCATGCAGATGTGGATCTCAATGATTGGGATGCTTTTAAAGCCGAAGTGCAACGCAATCCCGAAGCTGCGGTGTGGGGGCGTGGTCGTATTCGGAACAATCGCCCGTATCGCTATCGAAGCGTCACCGGGATTGATCGGGTCTTTCTCGGACATACCGTGGTGAATCAAGTCACGCGCCGTGACAACTGTTATTACATCGATACTGGCGCGGTATTCGGCAAGCATTTAAGCGTGATTGAGATCGATATCCATCGTCCGGTGGAACAACAAGTGGCTGTGACGGTGGCGTAGCAGACCACATCCAGATTATGGGGCCGCCATGCCATCGATATGGTGTGGTGCATGCAGGCGTTACTTAATCTGCCTTCTTGGCGATCTCACTCAACTTTTTCTCACGGGCTTGGCGTGCGCGTTGCGTGGTAAAGGTACAGCCGATGGAGGCACTGACGATGGTGAGCAGCGCTAAAATTTGGCTCCAGAGCAACTCCTCACCCAAAAAGATAAATCCAGACATTGCGGCGATGGCCGGTTCTAAACTGGTTAAGGTGCCAAAACTCAGTGGGCTCATATTGCGCAGTGCGATCATTTCCAAACTAAAGGGCAGTGCACTGGCGCTAATGGCCAAGACCACAAAATAGAAGGCATACGGCGTCTCAAAGATTTGGCTCAATGCCGGTGAAAAGATCAGAAAGGGCAGCAACAATAAGGTGCCGACGAACATACCGAGGCAGACGGTGTGATTACCTGAAACACCAGATGGTTTTTGTCCTGCCACGATATAGACTGCCCAGCAAGCACCAGCACCGAGTGCCAGCAGGATGCCAAGCGGATCGAGGGCTTCGGCGCTTTGGTCAAAGGGAAATAGCAAGATAATACCGAGGATCGCCATGCCGACCCAGACAAAGTCATATTTTTGTTTGGCGTAGTACAGCGCCACTCCCAAAGGTCCAATAAATTCAAACGAGACCGCGATGCCCAGCGGCAGTCGGTCGATGGACAAGTAAAACAACACATTCATGCCGGCCAAAGCACAACCATAACTAAGGATAGCTTTCCAGCGTATTTGGCGGAAGTTGATGCGCCAAATTTGAAATACCAGGGCCAAGATCAAGGCGCTCAGTAGCATCCGAGTTGCGGAGACGGTCAGGACGGGGAAGTTTTGAAACAGGAGTTTGGCCAAGGAGCCACTACTTTGAATCGAGATCATCGCCAACAGCAGCAGGCCAATGGCTTGTACATAAGGAGACTTGATCAACATTGGCATCAGCACACCACGGTCAGAGAGTGAGGGGAGAAATTAAAATGTGGCAGACGGCTTTTCTTTATATGCGGTCGAGTCATCATGCTCGATCTATTGTCGTGCGAAAGTCAGGTCTGAACGTCGATTAGGATAGCATGCAGCCCGATGGATGGCGTGGTGTTTTTGTGAGGCAGGTGAGTAGTAATTCAGCAGATCTATACGATGCATGCATGGCAGCTGTAAAAACAAAACCTGCGACCGAAGTCGCAGGTCATGATGCTTTCAGCGCTCAGTTTGCTTGAGCGCTGAAGACATACGCTGAGTCCAGCGCGCAATACGTGACTTAGAACAAGACGCGAACGCGGATGGTGCCTTCAACTTCATGTAGGGTGTCTAGCGCTTCTTGTGATGCAGTAGCATCAACGTCCATCACCAAATAACCGACATCACCTTTGGTCATCAAGGCTTGACCCGAGATGTTGATGCCGTGTTCAGCAAACAAGTTGTTGATTTTAGACAACACGCCTGGCACGTTTTTGTGAATGTGCAATAGACGATGTTTGCCTTCAGTCAATGGCAAGGCGATTTCAGGGAAGTTAACTGCAGACAAGGTCATGCCTTTGTCTGAGTAAGCGACAAATTTCTCAGCCACTTCAAGACCGATGTTGGCTTGCGCTTCCATGGTTGAACCGCCGACGTGTGGGGTCAAGATGACATTGTCAAGACCGCGCAGCGGAGAAACAAATTCTTCGCCATTGGCTTTAGGTTCTTTCGGGAACACGTCAATCGCGGCACCAGCAATATGGCCAGCTTTGATCGCATCAGCCAAATCTTCGATGACCACACAAGTACCGCGTGCTGCATTCATGAAGATTGAACCTGGTTTCATTTTCGCAAATTGTTCTTTGCCAAAGAAATTACGGGTAGACGGAACGTCTGGTACGTGTAGAGTGACCACATCAGCAGTCGCCAAGAGCTCATCCATAGAGCCGACTTGACGTGCATTCCCCATTGGCAGTTTGGTGACAGCATCATAATAGATGACGTGCATACCCAAACTTTCAGCCAAGACAGAGAGTTGTGAGCCAATAGAGCCATAACCCACGATACCTAAGGTTTTGCCACGTGTTTCAAACGAACCTGCTGCTGATTTGTTCCAGCCACCACGGTGACAGGTGATCGATTTTTCAGGTACGCCACGCAACAACAAGATAGATTGTGCTAAAACCAATTCTGCCACTGAACGCGTATTTGAATACGGCGCGTTAAACACAGGAATCCCACGTTCCATCGCTGCGTTTAAGTTGACTTGGTTGGTACCAATACAGAAACAACCGACTGCGATCAGCTTGTTGGCTGATGCAAATACTTCTTCAGTCAACTGGGTGCGAGAACGGATTCCAACAAAGTGTGCATCTTGAATCGCTTCTTTCAACGCTTCGCCTTCAAGCGCTGTTTTACGATAATCAATGTTGGTATAGCCTGCTGCGTTTAAGGTGTCGATTGCATTTTGATGCACACCCTCAAGCAATAGGAAACGAATTTTATCTTTAGGTAGTGAAAGATGTTGGCTCATTACGGCTCCGCTACAAAGGCCAAATTTGGTCGCGGTATCATAGCATATCAGTGGGTTT
>JASLIY010000112.1 GCA_030152675.1 Acinetobacter sp. | reverse complement strand
GAAAATTACGACGATTGCAGGCTAATTACGAGGAGTAAGAGACATGGCTCACAAGAAAGCCGGTGGTTCGACACGAAATGGTCGTGATTCAAACCCAAAAATGCTAGGTGTTAAGATGTACGGTGGTCAAGCTGTGACTGCTGGTAACATCATCGTTCGTCAACGTGGAACTGAGTTCCACGCAGGCGCAAACGTAGGTATGGGCCGTGACCATACTTTGTTCGCGACTGCTGACGGCGTGATCAAGTTCGAAGTGAAAGGTCAATTTGGCCGTCGCTACGTTACTGTTGAAACTGTATAAGTTCTCGCGAACGATATAGTTTCTAGTGAAAAAAAAAGGCCCATATTGCATGGGCTTTTTTTTGTGTAAAATTTGTCCCGTCCTGAAAATTAAAACTTGTGAGACACTCCATGATGATGGAGAAAGTTCAACAGATCGAACTCATAACAATACAAAACTGCTTATATTCCCAATTATTAGCAGCAAAATATAGTTTAAGATGGATCTAAATTTAGCGCTATAAAACTTTATTTAAGCTTAGGGGTCTATCTATGAATACGTTGTTTAAAACACTCTCAGTCTCTGTGTTAGGTACAGCGATGTTGATGCCTGCGATGAGCAGTACCGTGTTTGCGGCGACAGCAGCATCTGAACAGCAAGCGACTAAAAACCTAGTCAGCCAACTGAGCAATATCAAAAGTTTATCGGCTCAGTTTGAGCAAACCACCAAAGTCACCAATCCCAGCAAGCCTGCTCAGCAAAAAGGCTTGGGTGCACAGCACATGAACCAAACTTTTATCGGTGAGATGAAAGTCGAACGTCCGGGCAAGTTCTATTGGGAAACCAAGACGCCGGCCAAACAGACCATCGTCACCTCAGGTAAAACTGTATGGATCTATGATCCAGATCTACAACAAGCTGTACGTCAAAGTCTTGATGACCAAGTCGCCAATACGCCGGCATTGTTACTTTCTGGAAATACCAATCAGATCATGCAAGCCTATCGCGTGACTCAACCGGATCAAAGCAAAACCTATTACACCTTGTATCCGCGTAACAAAGAAGCTGCATTTCAAAATTTGACCATTAGTTTTGGTGCCAACAAAGCGCCGAGCTTGATGATCTTGCAAGATTCATTGGGTCAAACCACCAGCGTGCGCTTTAAGAATGTGAAAGTGAACCCGAGTATTCCGGCCAGCACATTCAACTTTACGCCACCGAAAGGCACCGACATTATTGAGCAATAAGGCTTACGCCCTATTCGCGATTGCGTCGCGTACTGATGTGATCAACGCCAAAGGCAACCACAAGGTTGCCTTTTTTATTTTTTAGTGTCTTTGGGGGGCAGTAGGAGCTCAGCGATCATCAGGCAGGCTTAGCTTGAGATACATATTCTAATTTCAATCCTGATGGCAGCTTTGTATGATGCTGAGCATAACGTATGAAAGCATAAGGGGAATTTCGATATGAAGCAGCAGCATAGTGATCAGCAGATCAATCTATCCATGCAGCCATCTACAGGCTCAAGCCTGCCGCAAGCAATGCACAAAAGTCGCTACGGTGTGCTTGCCCTATGTAGCGTGGCGTTGTTGTTGGGCGCCTGCCAAAAAAAATCTGACACTGAGCAATCTCAAAGCCAAACGCAGAGCGCAAATGGGGCTGTGGCTTTGCTACAAGCCAAAGTGGTTGCTGTGGATGGGGCAAAAAAACAGTTTTGTGATGAGTCTGGGTGCACCAATTATGATTTACAAACCGTGCAGAGCAACCAGCCTTGGATTGATGCTTATTTTCTAAAACGAATCAAAACCGATTTACCAAATGCGTTTACTGCTGCGACTGCGACGACTCAGCAAGCTGCAAGTGCAGTTGCTGGCTCAGCCTCGAGCGAGCCTGTGACTGAAACAACTCCCCAAGCTGCGAGCCAAGCAGTTGAGTTGCAAAAAGATCATCCGATGGGTGTGGGTGAAAGTTTGATTCATGTTCGTTATCTCAATCAGAACTACAATTTGGCCAGCTTTGAAATCTCAAGCTATGTCTATGATCCCGGTGCGGCACATGGCATGTCACATAATGAATATGTGCATTTTGATTTGAAAAATCAGAAGAAACTGGCGCTTAGCGACATTCTCAAACCCAATGTTGAAGCCAAGCTGCTGCAGCAACTCTATGAAGAGAATTCAACTTGGTTGGGGGATCATCAGATTGAGCCAGCGAAGTTGCAGCTCAGTGATAACTATTACTATGGGGTAAATGGCATCGTATTTGTTTATCCACTGTATGAGTTGGCGTCTTATGCAGAAGGTATGCCTGAGTTGACCTTGTCCTATATCGATGCAGCAAAATTCATCAAAGCTGAGTATTTACCGAGCCTCCCGCAATATGCAGCGCAATAATCTGAACACTATATCCCTCTTGCATTGTTCAGCATGAAGGGGGGCACCCAACCTGCTGCAGTTGTATATTGAGCAGCAGGATGGGGCAATTTGGTCAGGATGTGTCAGATCACTATATTTTTTAGAGTGAAGCGCTTACACTATATTCAGTTTTTTTCTGATATAGATTGACTATGATTGACCCGAAATTACTTAGAAATAATATTGATGCTGTGAATGCAGCTTTTGCCAAACGTGGCATTCAACTTAATGTCGCAGAATGGGCGGATTTAGAAGCGCGTCGTAAAGCGATCCAATCCAAAACCGAAGATTTGCAGGCAGAGCGTAATTCGGGCGCCAAACAAGTCGGTCAAATCAAAAAATCCGGCGGCGATGCGTCTGAACTCATGGCACGTATGTCGGCAATTGGCGATGAAATCAAAGTTGCAGAAGCACAGTTAAATGACTTGCAAGCTGAGCTTGAAGCCAAAATGCTCAACATCCCGAATATTCCACATGAATCTGTGCCTGCAGGCAAAGACGAAGCTGACAATATCGAAGTTTCAACTTGGGGTACACCACGCGAATTTGATTTTGAAATCAAAGACCATACCGACCTCGGTGAATGGATGGGCGGTCTTGAGTTTGAAACTGCAAGCAAGCTTACCGGTTCACGTTTTAGCGTCCTCAAAGGCCCATTGGCGCGTTTACAACGTGCTTTAACCCAATTTATGTTGGATACCCATACGCTTAAGCACGGTTATACCGAAGCTTATGTGCCGTATTTGGTCAATGCTGATTCTTTGCGTGGCACAGGCCAGTTGCCAAAGTTTGAAGAAGATCTGTTCAAGATCGAAGGCGAGAAGAGCTACTATCTGATCCCGACTGCAGAAGTCCCTGTCACCAACTTCGTGCGTGATGAAATCATCGATGCCGATCGTTTACCACTGAAATATACAGCACATACCCCATGTTTCCGTAGTGAAGCGGGTTCTTATGGTCGTGATACCCGTGGTTTGATCCGTCAACATCAGTTCGATAAAGTTGAAATGGTGCAGATCGTAAAACCTGAAGATTCAATGCAAGCACTTGAAGACTTGACCGGTCATGCTGAGTACATCTTGCAAGCCTTAGGCCTTCCATATCGTAAAGTGGTACTTTGCGGTGGCGATCTTGGCTTTAGCGCGATCAAGACCTATGACCTTGAAGTTTGGGTACCAAGTCAAAATACCTATCGTGAAATTTCATCATGTTCAAACATGGGGGATTTCCAAGCGCGTCGCCTTAAAGCCCGTTATCGTGCAGATGCGAAAAAACTTGAATTGGTGCATACCTTAAATGGTTCAGGTTTGGCGGTGGGTCGTACTTTATTGGCGGTGATGGAAAACTATCAACGCGCCGATGGATCAATTGAGATTCCAGCTGTACTCCGTCCATATATGGGCGGTATTGAATATATCGACTGATATGTTGAGTGAATGAAAAATGCGGTAATCACCGCATTTTTCATTGGTCGTGTCGTATTAAAGGATTGAGCTCGTGGATATTTTTCCAATTTCGTTAAAATTACACGGGCAACCGTGTTTGATCGTCGGGGCGGGGCGCATCGCCTATCGCAAGGCGCAACTCCTTCAACGTGCTGGCGCAGTGCTGCATGTGTTGGCCCCCGAGATTGATGATCAATTGCTTGAGCTGCTGCAACAGCATGATGGACAATATCGACCAGCCAAGTTCGACCCCGATCTCAGCTTTGGGGCTTATCCATTGTCGGCATTTCGCTTGGTGATTGCAGCGACCAACGATGCTCAGGTCAATCAGCAGGTGTTTCAATACTGTGAGGCACACAATGTGCTGGTCAACAGTGTTGATGATCCACCACATTGTCGTTTTATGTTTCCTGCCATCGTGGACCGTTCACCTTTGGTCATCTCGATCGCCAGCAATGGCACGTCACCGGTGTTGTCTCGACAACTCAGAACTCAGCTTGAAACCTCGATTCCGCAAGGCATGGGCAAGTTGGCTGAATTTTCAGGTCAATGGCGTGCACGGGTGAAACAGCAGATTCAACACCCAGATCAACGGCGTATCTTTTGGGAAAATCTCTATGCTGGCCCACTGCGTGAACAGGTCTTTCATGATCAGTGTGCACGGGCTGAGCAGACCATGCAGCAGGCACTCGCGGAGTGGAAAACCCCACAGGGTGAAGTCTACTTGGTGGGGGCTGGGCCGGGTGATCCTGAACTCTTGACACTCAAAGCCTTGCGTTTGATGCAACAAGCCGATGTAGTGATCTATGACCGTTTGGTTTCCGATCCGATCTTGGATCTGTGTCGTCGCGATGCTGAAAAAGTCTATGTCGGCAAAGCACGCGATCAACACACATTGGCCCAAGAAGGTATCAATGCCTTATTGGTGCAGTACGCGCAACAAGGCAAACGTGTCTGTCGTCTTAAAGGCGGTGATCCGTTTATCTTTGGGCGTGGCGGTGAAGAGATCGAAGAGCTGAGTGCGGCAGGGGTGAATTTTCAGGTGGTGCCAGGCATTACTGCAGCATCGGGCTGTTCTGCTTATGCTGGGATTCCGCTCACCCATCGTAATTATGCACAAAGCGTGCGTTTTCTAACCGGGCATCTCAAAGCAGGTTCGCCTGAATTGCCGTGGCAAGAACTGGTCTATGAGCGCCAAACCTTGGTGCTGTATATGGGCTTGGTGGGCTTGGAAACCATTTGTGAGAAGCTGATTGCACATGGTCAACGTCCAGATATG
>JASLIY010000064.1 GCA_030152675.1 Acinetobacter sp. | reverse complement strand
ATTCTTCCAAACCATATCGCACTTGACCAAGCACGTGAGAAAAAACGTGGTAATGCCAAAATCGGTACGACAGGTCGTGGTATCGGTCCTGCGTATGAAGATAAAGTGGCACGTCGTGCTGTTCGCGTTGCGGACTTGGTTCGTGGTGGCGAACACTTCAAAAACTTATTGGTTGAGTTGTTGGAATACCACAACTTCCAATTGACCCAGTTCTATGGCGTTGAAGCTGTAAAACTTGAAGATGTATTGGCTCTTTGTGACCAATGGCGTGAAGTGTTGGCACCATTAGTGATCGATGTGATTACTGAGTTGCACAACTACCGTAAAAACGGCCAAAACATGATGTTCGAAGGCGCGCAAGGTTCATTACTTGACGTTGACCACGGTACATATCCGTATGTGACCTCTTCAAACACCACAGCTGGTGGCGTAAGCTCGGGTTCTGGTCTAGGTCCATTACATTTGGATTATGTTCTTGGCATCACCAAAGCCTATACCACACGTGTGGGTGCTGGTCCGTTCCCAACTGAGTTGGTTTACGATGCTGCGAATGACCAAGGTGATGCGATTGGTAAACACCTTGGTACAGTCGGTCATGAATTTGGTGCTTCAACGGGTCGTCAACGTCGTTGCGGTTGGTTCGATGCTGAAATTCTACGTCGCTCTGTCGATGTAAACTCATTGACAGGTATTTGCTTGACTAAACTTGACGTTTTAGACGGTTTAGAAGAAGTGAAAATCTGTGTGGGTTATGAAGCTGCTGATTCGGGTTGTGTGGGTTCTTCAGATGCATTGGCATTCGAAACCTTGAAGCCGATCTACGAAACTATGCCAGGTTGGACTGAATCTACGGTAGGTTTGACTCAAGTTGATCAACTTCCTGCAAATGCATTGGCTTATGTTAAACGTATTGAGCAATTGATTGATTGTCCAATTGCGATCATTTCAACCGGTCCTGACCGTGCCGAAACTATCGTGATTAAACATCCTTTTGATGCTTAATCGAGAGATTTGTTCGAGCATTGATTTGATTTGATTTGATTTGATTTGATTGAATGCTCGAGCTGCAACAAAGCCTCCATCTCGGAGGCTTTGTTGTTTCTGTGCCTAGGGGATTGTGGTGGTCGGTGTTGTTTTGGGCGAGGCAGACTAAAGTTGAGTATTGGTCGCAGACGAAACAGGTTAAAACTGCTGAACTGAAACAATTCAATTTGATCATTCAGACCTATTCGCACTTTAATAAAACTCATGTGGTCATTCGATGAAGTTACTTCCCAATATTTCTAAAACAATTCTGCATTCTTTTATTTTTGCCATCGGGGGTGCACCGACCTTGGCGATGTGGATCTCGGCCATGCAGGTCAAAGATCAGCAACAACTATTTCAAGTATTTGTCAGTCTGACCATTTTGATCGCCTGTATCCTGATTCCGATCATTTTTATTCAAAATCTATTTTTAATGATCAAACGTCAAAGTGTGTTGATCGAAGATAAAATTAAACCCTTGAGCCAATTTTACTTATTGTTAAATATCTTTTGTTTAGTTTACTGGTTGATCAGAGTGGTTAATTCGTCACAATTTACATAACTTCAGCCTAATCTTCATCATGTAGTGCTATCAACTCCAGTCGGCTTTGTCTATAATCTTTCAAAAATAAATTGGCACATATGTGGGAGCATATTGATGAAAAACAAAATATTGCTTGCTGTTTCAGCAGCAACATTACTCTCTTTATCGGGGTGTACCACGATCGCTGATATGGCAGGTGCGGATTCTCAAACCTTAAATATGGCAGCGACGCAAGGCTTCAATAAAACGGTCAACGAAGCACGCGACAACAAAACCTTGGATACAAGTTCGAGTACTTATCGTCGTATTAACAGCGTTTTCGTACGTATGATTCCGTATGCAGACCAAATGAACCAAACGGGTCAAAAGTTTGATTGGAAATTGGCAGTGCTCAAAGCAGACACCGTCAATGCCTATGTCGCACCAGGCGGTAAAGTCGTGTTCTATACCGGCATCGTGAATAAACTCAATTTGACCGATGCTGAAATTGCAGCAGTGATGGGCCATGAGATGACCCACGCACTCGAAGAGCATTCTAAAAATAAAATCGGCGCAGATGCCTTGACCAATATCGCCATCGGTATTGGTAAGAGCTATGCCGGAAGTGGTCTTGGTGAAGTGGGTTCTGCTGCACTCGACTTTGGTGGTCAAGTGGGCGTTGGCTTACCGTACTCACGGAATCTCGAAAGCCGTGCTGACCAAGGCGGTCTCATGATGATGGCACGCGCGGGTTATGATCCGAAAGCTGCGATCACCTTGTGGGAAAAAATGAACAAGTTGAGCGGTGCAGGCGGCGGTTCATTCTTGTCAACGCATCCATCGAACAGCAAACGAATCGATGATATGCGTAAAAACTTGGCAGCAGCGCAAGCGGTATATAACCAACGTAAATAATGTGTGCTAAGCATCCAAATCAAAGTCAGTGATCGAGTTGCTGAGGCAAAGCAAATCGCTTGCTTCAGCAGTTGATGTGAGTCGCTGAAGCAGCACTGCATGATTTGACGTGTATCTTCTGCTTGATGCTTAAACCCCAGTCTCGAAGGTCGAGGCTGGGGTTTTTATGTTGGGAGGAGGCTTAAGTTGTGGCTTAGTCTATCTGTTGCTCTGCTTCGGGGGCTTCTTCGGCATCGTCTAGAAAAATCCCTTGGTCTTCGATGTTGATATATTCCATATAGCCTCGGCCTGTAATCTCCTCTCCGTGATAGCGACCGCTATAGGCATAACTGTTCACGTAGCCACGGCCATAACCGTATTGGTAGGGAGCGTCTACAGTGGCATAAATTTCAAAAAACTCTTGGCCTTGTGCGTCAAAGGCTTGCCAACTAAACACTTTCGGCAAGCGCATCTTGTCACCATTGGGTGCTACATAATCATCGAGATGATGGGCAATCACCTTAAACTCGACCTGATGGTAAACTTCCGCCTCTGCATCGAGATGGCGTACATATAGCGTGGTGATGGCGGGTTTATTCAGCACATCGACTTTGAGTAATAGGAGTTGCGTACTTGGACTGAGATTGATGATTTGATAACTAAAAAAATCCAAGGGAATCTTGTAGTAATCATCGACCCGCTGTTGCAGTAGCGTGTGCAAGCCAACCGCACGCGCATAGTCATACGTACATAAGCCGGAGCTATCGATGCGCTGGCCTTGATATTCGAGTTGCCCTTGATACTCAGCCAATAAACTCAAATGATCATAGACCGGGCTTTTAAAAAACCAAGAGACATGGTCGCTGAGGGTCAGTTGAAAATTAAACTTAAGTTCAGCGTATTGCCCACTGATGGCGATATCAGGAAAGGCGCCGCGAATTTCCAATTCCTCAGCAAACTTTAAATGCGTGCCCTCGACGTGAATATCGGTATCTTGGGGAATTAAATAAGCTTTAAGCAAAGGTTGAACTGCGGCGGTTCCGGAAAATAATGTAGCAGTTTGGCGTGGAGGGTGTTCAACCAAATCATCTTGGTCAAAAGCTAAAGCACTCGGCGTTCCGAGTAATATCATAATATTGAGATAACAATGCGGTTCGGGAAGCGCCGGAAAAATAATCCCATAATGGGTCCAGCTATAATACTTTTCTTCTACCCGGGGGCGGATAATATCGTGATGCTCAAAGGCGGAGGTGGAATGCGCATCTGCGCTATCTAAAAAGGGTTTGCCCCACAACAAACCCTGACCAATAATTTTACTGAGTATGGATACAGGTGGACTGATTTTCATTGTTTGAACTCCATACGTTGTAACGAGTTTTACAACGTATAAAAATCCTAAAACAAATTGAAGCAGTGCGAAGGACAATGTTGCTGCAATAGAGGACAATAACCGCCTAAATCACAGAACTTGTCCGACAATTTATTTCGATTTTTGCAGTTTAATGTTCTGACGATTGAGCTTCAGATGATTGAGCATTGAGACGTTGTGAACCGATCCAGTGTTTAGAAAATTGATACGCAGCACGTCCTGAGCGTTGGCCACGCGCCTGACACCAACGTAGGCTTTCAGCACGCGCAAGGTCATCAAATTCAAAGTTTTCAAGCGCGAGATAATGCGCCACGATGTCTAAATACAACTGCTGATCCATAGGGTAAAACGACAACCACAAGCCAAATCGATCTGAGAGGGAGATCTTTTCTTCGATCGCCTCTTGGGGATGTAGTTCTTTATATTGAGGCACATCGACCCGTGTTTGCGGAGTATTCTCATGCATAAACTCAGGCAGCAGATGACGACGGTTACTGGTGGCATAGATAATAAAATTACCCGCGCCAGACTGTAATGAACCATCGAGCACACTTTTGAGACTGCGATAGTTTTCATCTTCGGCATTAAAGGCCAGATCATCACAGTAGACGATAAATTTTTCAGGACGATCTTGGATCAGTTTTTGAATCAAGGGTAAGTCCGATAAATCATCGCGTTCAATTTCGATTAAGCGTAAGCCCTGATCTCGGTATTCGGTCAGGAGCGCACGGACAATTGAGGATTTACCGGTTCCGCGCGCGCCAGTGAGTAATACGTCATTGGCTGGAAAGCCTTTTAAAAATTGTTCTGTGTTTTGCAGGATCTTGTGTTTTTGTTTATCGATGCCTTTTAAATCATCCAAATCTATGGCTTTAGGATGTGGGATCGCCAGCAGTTGTCGGTTTTGCCAGCGAAAGGCGGGTGCGGAAAAATCAGTATCTTGTGCCGGAGCAGGAAGCATGTGCTGTAACTGATCCAGTACCCCATTGAGTTTTTTGATTAAATCTTCAGGTAAATCAATAGCAGCCATAATCATTCGACGGTTAATTTATGTGATCAGGCATAGTAGCACTTGTTTTCAACTCAGTTCTAGTCGCGGCAATAACGCAATCCATTGTTTTTTTATGGCTTATGCGGTATTTGAAAAATAAAGCTTTAAGCTCGATGCTTAACCTTATATGATTTCATTTGATAAATAGAGCGCGTTTAAGCGATCCAGTGAATTGAACATTGAGGTACATATGATCTTAGACTCCAGCCGTGATCTGAATCCCCATCAAGCGTACCGTATTAAAAAGCTAAAAAGACAACTCGATCAAGCTGAAAATTATGAGGAATGGAAATCGATCGCCTTAAAACTCGATGAAGAGAGTGGGGCGCAAGAATGGAAGTATGACAACAGTTCCCCCTATTTTAATGCTGAGATTATTTCGCATCGCCTCAATTTATTGCGCCGCTATCGTAGTCAAAAACGCATCCCGGATCTGATGTATATCCTACGCGAAGGACTCAGTCATGATGTGGCCAATATCGGCCACCCCTTATTATTTACTTCGACTTATATCGGCACCAAAAAAATCATTGAAGATTATATCGAGGAAGTGAGCCAGTCCTTGGCCTATATTGCTTCTGATCAATGTGGCATTTTGAGCCTAAAAGAAAAAACTAACTTTTTTGAGAACTGCCAAAAAGCCTATGGCCAACCGGCCTTGATGTTTTCTGGTGGCGCAACCTTGGGGCTGTTCCATAGTGGTGTGTGTAAGGCACTGTTAGATCAAGATTTGATGCCGAAGGTGCTGTCTGGGTCGAGTGCGGGTGCGATCATGACCGGGATGTTAGGGGTATCGGAAAGCGCAGAGATCCCCAATATTCTTAGCGGTGATCATTTTTATAGTGAAGCTTTCCATTTTCGCAGTATCAAAGACTTGATCCGTGGGCATGGTGGTTTTGCCGATGTGAAATATCTCAAGAAATTCCTCGTTGAGAACTTAGGCGATGTCACCTTTGAGGAGGCTTATCGCACGTCTGGGCTCGATATTAACGTGGCCGTGGCGCCGTTTGATGCCTCGCAAGAGGATGCGCGTATCATGAATAAATATACCTCCCCCGATCTTTTGGTGTGGAGTGCGGTATTGGCCTCTTGTGCCGTGCCCATTTTATTTCCACCGGTCCGTCTAATCAGCAAACGTTATGACGGGGTGCATACGCCCTATCTGGCCAATACCCGTTGGGTGGATGGCAGTGTGCGTAGTGACTTTCCGCAGGAACGTATGGCGCGCTTGTATAACCTCAACTACACCATTGCCAGTCAGGTCAATCCGCATGTGGTGCCATTTATGCAGACCGATGAGCAACGTTTCCGTAAGGATCTGCTCAGTTGGCCAGAACGGATTATCCGTAAACAGGGCAAGATCGCGGCCATGAGTGCCATGGACTTTACCCGCAGTCATATGGGACGGGTACCTTCAGTGCGACGTTTGCTTGATCATGGCTATGGGGTGATTGATCAACGTTATTATGGTGACGTCAATATCGTGGGGCAGTACAGCCTCAAGCACTATATGTATATGTTGCAGAACCCAAGGCCATTTTTATTCAACCTGTTACAACGTGAAGGTGAGCGTGCCACTTGGCCGAAGATTTCTTCTATTGAAAGCCATGCCCGAATCGGCAAAACCATTGAGCATTGTTTAGAGTTTTTGGCCGCCGCCGCGCAGGCACAGCGTCCGATCTCTGATTTTGCGCATGTCTGAACCACGAAAGGATTTGCCGCCTGCAGTCAATGCCAAACAACGGCAACAGATGGGGCGTTATCTGTATCGGATACACGATGATGCAACGGCAGATGCCAATACCGGCGCTTGGCTCAAGTTACAGCAGCAGGGGATTCATGCGCAGTGCGAGCAGAGTTTTTTGCATGAGTTGCAGTGTTATCGCGAGATCCAAGCGCTAAGCCAAGCAAAGGCGTATTCGATCTTACTTGATTTTGAAATCATTGATCCTGATCAGTACTTTGTGATCGATCACGCGCAGGGATTCTATCCGCAAGGCTTGCGTATCGTCGATAGTGCGGCTTTATTTGCTACTGCGCCACTGCATCTTGATCATGTCTTACAGGTGTTTTTTCAAAGTTTGCGTGTGGTCGAGCAGTTACATGATCTGGGCTATTTACATGCGGATCTGAAAACGGCGCATTTTCGTCAAGTCAAACAGCGTTGCTATTTAATTGATTTCGAGCAAGCCGTGCGGATTGAACAGGCCGCAACGCAGAATATCACTGCAACACCGCGCTATATGGCGCCTGAGTTATTTCATGGACAGGCCAAGTCGATTCAAACTGAGATTTATGCGCTAGGGGTGATCTGGTCTGCATGGATCGGACAACAACGCATACAGCAAAGCGATTATCTGGCATGGGCAAAATGGCATTGCCA
>JASLIY010000028.1 GCA_030152675.1 Acinetobacter sp. | reverse complement strand
CAGTGCTATAAATAGAACAATAATTCAATAATCAACTTAAGCTCTGTTGACACCGGTGCCATACAGCAATCGGATCGTCGATATCAGGAACATCTGTTATGCCTGTATTTTTACGTTGCTCATTTTTTTCATTGAGCACTGTTCCGCTTGAACGTACTCGATCGATAGCTGGCTGTCGCGAGTATGTGCTGGAGGTGACTGTTTGAATCTCTCGATGCAATTTGCCAGTTTAGATCGGCAAAAATTTATTCATCATCTGTTGATCATGGGGCTGGCCTTATTGGGCAGTGCGGTGATTTATCTGATTGCGGCCAATTGGTGGATGCTTAATCCTGTCTTGCAATTGGCGATCCCACCGAGCTTGTTATTGCTGACCGCGGTGGCCAGTGTGTTGTTGCCCTTAAAAAGTTGGATGCGTCAGGTGCTACATACCTTATGTGGACTTTGGATCGGGCTGAGTTTAGCGGTGATCGGTCAGGTTTATCAAACTGGTGCAGACAGTTATTTATTGTTTGTGCTGTGGGGTGTGTTGTTGATGCCATGGCTCTATCAGCCCAATACCGATGCTGAGCAGGGCGGTGCAAATATCGGGATCTTTGCACTATTTAGTGTGGTGACACAGTTGGCACTGTTGTTGTTTTTCAAGCAGACCTTTTGGTTGGATCTTTATCCCTTTGCTTATATCGCGGCTTTGAACTTGTTCAGTGTGCTGCTTTTCATTCTCTGTGTGAGATATTTTGCCGCCTTAAGTTATGGATTGCTAATCTTTTTTGGCGTGGTTGCGACATTGAGTATGATCGGGTTTATTGATCATGGGCATGGCTATTACTTGGCATCCGCGTTATTTCTGCCTGTGATGGGGCTGTTTTACTTCTATCGTGACCGCCAGCCGTTGGCGACCAGTTTGGCTGCATTGAGTCTGGGAATCAGCATCACGGTGTACTTGGTGCACTGGATGATCGAGTTTGATTTTGATTCGGCGATTGGCTTGAGTTTTAGTTTGGCTGTCTTGATCTTTATCTGGTTTGCCTGCTTAAGTCTGATGCTGAAAAAGCTGTTGCCGGATACGCAGTTCCATGTGATTCCCTTGGCCTTTGGTGCATGGTTGGCTGGACTGTTACTGGCGGCTGGCGTATTGATCAGTTGGCAAAGCGTATCCATGGCCTTTGGATTGGTCTTTATCTTATTGGCATCGATCACTTTGAAAAAAGCCCAGCATTATTTTGCACGTCAGTTGGCGTATTGTTTGATGGTCTGCGGTCAAGTGGCGCTGCTTTGGCATAGCTTTCAACTGACTGAACTGTGGTCGGTGGTCTTGCTGATCCAATGCGTGATCCTCGGCTTAAGCTTTTATCTACGCACGCATTGGGTCTTTATCTTGCTGCAAATGCTGTCTTGTTATGCTTTGACCCAAGCCATGATCATGGATGTGTATTGGCACTTTGATGCCCGCCACGCCACCGAGATCATGTGGTCGTGGACTTTATTAAATCTGCTGAGTTATAGCTTATTGTTCGCTGTCGGCATGCTGCATAAGCCGCAGTATCGACGTGCCATTATGCTATTTGTTTTGATCATCTGCATGGGATTTGCGGCGTTTCAACAACTGTTGTTTTCACATCAGCAGTATGGCGGTTGGGGGATTCAACCATGGTGGCTGTTGGTTGTGCTCTGGATTGGCGTCAGTTATGTCCTGATCCTGTCGAAACAACTCACGCCTATTTCAGCGCTGCTGATGAGTAGTTTTGCGCTCATCGTCAGTTATCTGGGCTATTTTGAAATTTATCTGTTGTTGCTGATCTTGGCGTGGGCTTTACAACAAGGCGAACGTTTGGTGTATGGGATGAGCATTCTATGTTTGATCATAAGCTTATGGATGCTGTATTACCGCTTAGACTTGAGCTTTATGTTTAAGGCGTTGAGTATTTTTCTGTCCGGCATGTTGCTGATCGGATTGGCACAGATCATCAAGCAACAAGAGAAACGTAAACAGCTTCAGTGGGGAGATGCATCATGAAACGCTATTTGCCGATTCTGATCGCATGTCTGTCGATCCTATTGTTTGTGGTGATGATTACGCTTAACCAATTGCAGCTGAAGCGCAGTCACAGCATGTTTGTTGAACTGGCGCCAGTCGATCCACGCTCGTTGTTGCAAGGTGACTATATGCAGCTCAACTATGAGTTGAATTGGATTGAAGATCAGCAGCTAGAAGCCTCAGCGTTGACGTTGGCAGATCGAATCAATAACCAATCGACACTTGTGGCTTATGTGCAGCTTGATGCAGCACAGCGTTTGCAGCACAGTAGTTTGGATGTTAAAAATCTTGATCGCCAAGCTGTGATTCAAAAACTCAAAATCAAAAACCCAGACAATACGCCCAGAAACCTGTATCCAAGTACATCGAGTTATTTATTTGCCGAGGGCTTGGGCAAGTGCTATGAGGCTGCAGAATTTGCGGAGTTCAAAGTCGATGCTGAGGGCAATGCCATGTTGATCGGTTTGCGTGATGCTGATTTAAAAGACTTAAACTGTGAGCAGGCTCGGAAATGGTGGCAGGGGAGTCAGGCTGATCCTGAGCCAGAAGCTTGACGGGTGCAAGAAACTGCAATTTGAGTTGCGCAGTACACGGAGCCTATTTTGAGGCTTCGCGATCAGAGTGCTTTGCAGTAGAAAGAAGAAAAAGCCCGAACGGGCTTTTTCTTTTTGCGGGCGTGTTGTAGGCGGCGCAACGATTTACAAATATGAATATATGGTCTTAAACCACTTGGACTGGAATACAGTTCGCCGTGTGATTGACAGTATTGTCTGGATTGGCATAAACCAAACGCGGTTGGTGCTTCGCAGCTTCAGCTTCATCAAAATCACCAAATGTTGCGATGATGACCAAGTCACCGACCTCGGCTTGATGTGCTGCACCACCATTGACGGAGATGATGCCCGAGTCATTTTCACCACGGATTGCATAGGTGGTGAAGCGTTTACCATTGGTCACGTTCCAAACATGAATTTCTTCGTATTCACGAATGCCTGCCAAATCCATCAAGGTGCCATCAATTGCACATGAGCCTTCATAGTGAAGTTCTGCATGACTTACAACTGCACGGTGGATTTTGCATTTTAATAAACGAGATAGCATGATAAGCGTCTCCTCAGTCGGACTAAACAAGGATGTTATGCCAGCAATGTGATCTGTATCTCATTGATTGCTATGCATGGAGAACGGCATTTTGCGCTTTATTCGAGAAGATGGCAAGTCATTGCCAAAGGGGATGTTTGAACGGGGGAGAATCGTCGGGTGCTGTGGAATTAAGGCTTGTAAGCGTTGATTTGGTTCATGGCTTGTTGAATGTCGCCATCGACCAAAAGCTTGATTCGCGTGGTGGCATGATAAATCGCATCATCCATTAAACTTTGTTCACTACTCGGTGCTTTACCCAAAACATGGCCAGAGACCATTTCTTTGTGGCCTGGGTGACCGATACCAATACGAAGACGATGAAAGTTTGCACCGATGTGCGGCACAATATCTCTTAAGCCGTTATGACCACCATGACCACCGCCCGTTTTCAGGCGAATAATCCCAGGGTTCATGTCCAACTCATCGTGGGCAATCAACATAGATTCAGGTGCGATTTGATAGAATTTCGCGAAAGGCACAACACTTTGACCAGAACGGTTCATAAAGGTTGTTGGGATCAATAGGCGTACATCTTGGCCTTCAATCGTTCCGCGACCACTGATACCGTGGAATTTAGGATCTACTTTGAGTGGAATACGATATTGTGCGGCCAGCTGTTCAACAAACCAGCAGCCCGCATTGTGTCGAGTTTGGGCATATTCCCGACCGGGATTGCCCAAACCGACAATCATAGAAATCGAATTTTGATTCCGATGACTCATTGCAACGATTACTCGCCAGCTTCTTCGCTGTCAGCAGCGTCTTCAGCTTCAACTTCTTCTTGAACAACTGTGATAGAAACAACAGTTTGGTCTTGGTCTTCACCTTGAAGAAGCGCAGGAATCGTTACGCCTTCAGGAAGAGTCAAGTCAGAAAGACGGATCACTTGACCGATTTCGAGATCAGCAATGTCAACGTCGATTGAAGTAGGAAGGTTACGTGGTAAAGTCTCAACTTGAATTTCAGTTAAGTTTACAGTTGCGATACCGCCCGCTTTAACACCTTTAGAAGTTTCTTGGTTCAAGAAGTTCACAGGAACGTTAACAGTCATCAACTCACCTTTAACAACGCGCATGAAGTCAGCGTGCATTGGTGTGTTTTTAGCTGGGTGACGTTGTAATGCTTTGATCACAACTTGTTCTTTTTGACCTTCAACATCTACAGTGATGATTGAAGAGAAGAAAGTGTTGTCTTCAAGCGCTTTAACCAACTGACGTAGTTCGATGGTTACTGTTGAAGGTTCAGCTGCACCACCATAGATGATTGCTGGAACTAAAGCTTCACGACGAAGGCGGCGGCTCGAACCTTTCCCTTGTTTGTCTTCAGCACGCGCTTGCGCGTTTAATGTAAAATTTGTCATGAGTAAATCCTCATAGAGGTGAAATGGACTAAACTTGCGACCAGTTTAGTGAGATAAAGCCCCATCCATAGGGACGGGGCTTAAAATTTATTGCGCGCTATTATAGATAACTATCGAACATTGCGCTAATCGATTCTTCGTTGTTAATACGACGAATTGTTTCTGCAACCATACCGGCAACAGAGACTTGACGAATTTTTGGATGTTCTTGTGCTTCTGCTGACAATGGAATGGTGTCAGTGACAACCAACTCATCAATCACAGAGTGACGTAAATTGTCTAATGCTTTACCTGATAAAACAGGGTGTGTTGCATAAGCAACCACACGACGAGCACCAAATTGTTTCAGCGCATCTGCAGCTTTACATAAAGTACCCGCAGTATCGACCATATCATCGACGATGACGCAATCACGGTCTTTTACATCACCGATCAAATGCATCACTTGTGCTTCGTTGGCTTTTTGACGACGCTTGTCAATAATCGCAAGGTCAATATCACCCATCTGTTTAGCAACAGCACGTGCACGAACCACACCACCGACGTCTGGAGAAACAACCATCAAATTATCATGTTGTTGCTGACGTAAATCGGCGAGTAAAGCTGGTGTACCGTAAATGTTGTCGACTGGGATATCGAAGAAGCCTTGGATCTGATCCGCATGTAAGTCAATCATGACCACACGATCGATACCGACTGTAGTGAGCATATCTGCAACCACTTTTGCGGTAATCGGCACACGGCTTGAACGAGGACGACGGTCTTGGCGTGCATAACCAAAATAAGGAATCACTGCAGTAATACGACCGGCGCTCGCGCGGCGTAATGCATCAGCCATCACCAAGATTTCCATGAGGTTATCATTGGTTGGGGCACAGGTAGGTTGCACAACAAAAACGTCTTTACCACGTACATTTTCAGTTATTTCGACAGCATTTTCGCCATCAGAGAATTGACCTACAGATGCAGCACCTAAAGGGATATGCAAATGGCTTACGACTTTTTGGGCGAATTGTGGATGAGCACTTCCACTAAAAACGACAAGATTGGGCATGAAGCACCCTTGGCGGTTGGCAT
>JASLIY010000024.1 GCA_030152675.1 Acinetobacter sp. | reverse complement strand
CAGTGCTCAATGAAAAAAATGAGCAACGTAAAAATACAGGCATAACAGATGTTCCTGATATCGACGATCCGATTGCTGTATGGCACCGGTGTCAACAGAGCTTAAGTTGATTATTGAATTATTGTTCTATTTATAGCACTGATCTTTCTAAACAAAAACACCCGCCCTCGCCACTATTCTGAGGTATACTTTTCGGACATCGCTTCAGGGCGGGGTGTAATTCCCCACCGGTGGTAAGTTAAACCTGAGTCAGTGTTTCAAATTTGATCCACAATCACAGTGATTTAATCAGCCCACGAGCATGCTGTCCGTTATAGGAGAGTGCGCAGATTTGGTGAGATGCCAAAGCCGACGGTATAGTCCGGATGAAAGAAGACGACGTCACCAGAACCCGAGTCCTCGGGTTTTGTTACGAGCCTATTTTCACCTATGTCCTGAAATGTTCTATCGTATTTTCTTATTACGCGAGCGTTTCAATGTCTAGTTTAATTCAACCCGAAATTTTCTTTGCCGCACTTGCGCCGGCTGAACAACGTATCCAACAAGCACTCGAAGATCTGCGCCAAGGCAAACCGATTATTGTCATGGATGATTTTGATCGTGAAAATGAAGCCGATCTGATCGTGGCAGCAGATACCCTCAATGTTGAAACCATGGCACGCATGATTCGTGATGGTTCTGGCATCGTTTGCCTGTGCTTGACCGAACAGCACGCCGATCATCTTGAACTGCCACCGATGGTCAGCAGCAACTCAAGTCAATTTGGTACAGCCTTTACTGTGACCATCGAAGCCGCACAAGGTGTGACAACTGGGGTCTCCGCCCAAGATCGCGTCACCACCATTCAAGCAGCCACCCGCCCCGGTGCGGTGGCTGCGGATCTCAACCGTCCCGGCCACATCTTTCCTTTGCGTGCCCGTGAAGGTGGTGTACTTAGTCGTCGTGGTCATACCGAGAGTTCGGTAGATTTGGCTCGCCTCGCTGGACTTTCTCCAGCGGGCGTACTGTGCGAATTGACCAATCCAGATGGCTCAATGTCTGCTGGGATTCAGGTTTTGGCCTATGCCCAGACGCATCAACTGACCTTAATCAGTGTTGAAGAAATCGTGCAGTATCGTGTGGCACAACAAGACTAAAAACCTCAGACACTGTTGATCATGCATCAACAAATGGTGTTATCCCCTGCAGTTCAGTGAATTGCAGGGGATATTTTTTGGGCAGCGCGCTTTGTGCTGTGTTATTTCTTGTTGTACTCGAGGCTACGCGTTGGGCTGGCTATTTTGATTTTGGGGTCTGCCAGAGTGCCCAGCCCTGATTCGGCCATGCTTGATCAGATTTGAGGTTATTCACGATCCACGCTATGGAGACCAAGGTCACTGCACCGGTCAAGACGGGAAAGATTAAAAAATCCCAACCATAAGCCACACTCTGCGCACTGAGCAAGATCAGCAGTGGATTGGCACCTGCGGGTGGATGGATGCAGCGCAAGCCCTGCATTAAGGCAATCGCGATCCCCACCGCCAGTGCAATACTCCACAATGAAACACCGAACAGTTTTAACATCAACAATCCGACGGCTGCCGCCAGCAGGTGCCCCAACACCACATTGCGCGGCTGCGCCAAAGGTGAGTGTGGCACGGCATACAACAATACACAGCTGGCCCCAAACGGCGCCATGATCCAGACATGCTGTGACCATTGACCGAGTAGCAACAGCACAAAAATACTGACACTCCCCCCGACCAAACCACGTAAAAGCGCGCGATAATCCAGTGATGAATTTAATTGCTTGCCGTTCTTAGCGATCAAAATCATAGAGCACTCCTTGCATTGAATTTTGAATACGTTTCGAATACACTCAAAATAGTACAGATCTGTACTGATAGCAATAAAAATCGCAATCCATCGAATAGGAAAGTTTATGTCCAAATCAGCAGAGAAAATTTTAGACACAGCTGAGCAGTTATTTAATCAGCATAGCTTTGTCGCGGTGGGTGTGGATTTGATCCGAGATGAATCCGGCTGTTCCAAGACCACGCTGTATACCTACTTTAAAAACAAGCAGCAATTGATCATGGAGGTGCTCAAGAAAAGAGATTTACGCTATCGCCAATCCCTACAAGACTATGTCGGGGATCAACAACACATCGATGCCTTGACTCGAATCATGGATTGGCATCTGGCATGGTTTCAAAACGATCAATTCAAAGGCTGCTTATTTGTCCGTGCAGTCGCAGAGTCCTCGCAACATGATCAGGAAGTGATTGAGTTAGCACGCGAACACAAACATTGGTTGCGCGATTATATTCATCAGCATTGTCAAGGCTTGGTGCATGCAGAACAGATCAGCAGTCTTTATGCCCTGCTACTCGAAGGGCTGATCAGCCGTTTTCTGATTGAGGGTTATGATGCAGATGTCGCAGTCGCGACCAAAGCCAGCCTGCTGCGCCTCATCACGCAACAGGCTTAGTCGTTCAAGATTAGATATCGTGGTTGAGATCATGAAGCCAAGCACTTAGAAAAATGTGGTATAGGCGCCGAACACGGCAACGGCGATCAAGATGAGACCACAGCCCATGAGCAGTTTCGGATAAATCTTAGATTGGGACAGGCGGTTGAACAACAGATACACCCCCGTCAAAGTGGCAAAGTCCAATACGATCCAGGTCAGGGTCAGTAGGATCAAACTGTGCTCAACAGTCGGCGTGACATGAATAAACTGCGGGAAAAAAGAAGCAAAGAAAATGATGTCTTTGGGATTGGAAATGGCGACCATAAAGCCTTGCCCAAAACCACCTTCTGCCGAGGTTTTTTTACTGAGCGGCGCCTGACCCGACGGCGGTGCCCAAGCCTCGACCACGATCTGCATGCCCAGATAGGCGATATATGCACAGCCCAAGAGCTTGATCGCATCAAACCATTGCTGTTGGATCTCCAATATTCCCTTTAAAATCAATATCGATGCCGTGATTAACACCAAGGAGGCGAGATTGGTTCCTAGGATGGTTTTAAAGGCCTTGCGATAGCCGCCTTTTAATCCGGCACTCGCCACCAACAACATCACCGGCCCTGGGGTCGCAATCATGATGATCACGGCACTACAAAAAAATAAATACTCAATTACATTCATTGCTTTAATTCTTCATTCCATGTGGCGCTAAAAAACTCGATATTGTCCATCGATGTTGATGACGCTGATATGACCATGTGTATTTCTTTTATTCAATGATTCAATCTACGCTTCAATACAGTACCAGCAGTACAAAATGCACCTCACTCCTCCTCATGCCACGCTAAAAGATGTTTACTAATGCCATCGGCACGCAACCATGCAAAATCATAGCTGGCGGTGGCCAAGGCCAAGACCCGGCGCTCGAACTCCGTCCAAATCGGCTTGACCTGCTGTGGTGGAATCCCCAGACCACTGTCGAGTGCCAAGTTCTTATTTTTCTCACAGACTTTCAGCGCTTGATATAGTCTGCGGCCAGTACTGGCCTGATCCAACACGCGCACACGTTTAGACAGGATGAATGCATTGACCTGATCAAGTTGGGCCAAGGGCAACATCGGCACCAGGATTTGATCGAGCTGTGCATCTAAACGACACCATACGGCTTCGCGCTGCTGTTGATTGTAGGTGTTCCACTGAATCACCTCATGATTAAAACGCCGACAACCACGGCACACGGCATCTCCGAACACAGTTGAACAACGCCCAACACAGGGCGTTAATGTCGGTATGCGACGCTGATTAGTCAAACTCATTCCCTCATAAAACCCATATTTATTTTATGGTTTTCTCGCTTATTGCTAAATTTCACGTTAAAATACGCGCCAGAATTTTATCTCATCTTAATACATTTGGAGTACCGCATGAACGCTACTGTAGAACAGCTTGCACCTGTAGA
>JASLIY010000012.1 GCA_030152675.1 Acinetobacter sp. | reverse complement strand
TTTTAAAATTTGTTGGCGAATCTGTAAATACTGGTCTTGCCATAGTTGGCGTGGATGGGCTTGCGGCAACTGCCAGATCTGTTGGATTTGTGCGGGCTGTCCGGTGAGTAGAATAATTCGATCAGAAATCCGCAGTGCTTCATCCAGATCATGGCTGACCATGAGGGCGGCTTGGATGGCTTGGCTTTTTACTAGACCAAGCAACAAGTCTTGAAGTGCGCTGCGGTTGATGGGATCTAGTGCACTAAAGGGTTCATCGAGCAACAGCAATTGTGGTGACTTGGCCAATGCCCGTGCCAAGGCCACACGCTGAGCCATGCCGCCAGAGAGGGTATCTGGAAAGTCCTGTGCATGATTGGAAAGTTTAACCTGTCGCAACGCGTGTTCGACGCGTTGCTGGATTTGTGCTGGATGGCGTTTGTTTTGTTTCTTGAAGTTTTGCCCAAAGGCGACATTGTCTGCAACATTCAGCCACGGCAGCAACACCGCCTGTTGAAACATGATCGCCAAATTGGATTTCTGCTGTTGGATGGGCTGCTGTGCCAACAAGATCGTGCCAGATCGGATTGGCATTAAGCCTGCGATCGCAGACAGGAGGGTAGATTTGCCGACGCCACTCCCACCGAGCAGCGTGACGATTTCGCCATGATGGATTGACAGGCTGAGTGCATTAAAAATATCGCTGTGGCTGCTGGCATGACGTAGCTGAAGTTGATGGACTGCCAATAAAGGGGACTGCATCTTAGGAGACCTTGCGTTGCACGGTGTCGAGCTCATGTTGCAGCTGTAAAACACTGGGGCTGACAATGGGAATAAACGCCGCTTCGGTCAAACGCCGTAAAAATCCAGCGCCACTGGCGTTATGACGATTGAGATAGCATTGTCCACCGCTGCTGATCAATTCAAGTTGAATCGCCTGTTGCGAGAGCTCACTCAAGCCAATGCGAATCTGATATAGCCGTTGTGGATGGGCGACAAACTGTTGTTCAGCAAGGCCTTGATACAGTGCTTGTACATGCTGTTGTAACTGGAGTTGTAGGTGATTGAGCTGCGGATGTAGCAAGGCAGCATGTTTTTTATGTTGGATGTTTTTTAAGCATTGTCGTGTCAGTCCAATCGCCAAGCTGCACTGTAGACCCACAAATTCAGGCCGCAGTTGACTGAGGCTGTGCTGGGCATCATGACTGAGCAGATCGGCTTCTGTGACATAGAGATCCTTGAGTTGTGCGGCGGCAGTTGAGCTGCCACGCAAACCAATTAGATCTAAGTTCGGTTGGCGTTGAAAGCCGATACGATTGGAGGGCACCAAAAATAATTTAGCACCTTGTTCACTCTGTGCCGCAATCGCCACACTAAACCCCTGCGGATGAAAGTTGGTCACCCACGGCAACACGCCATTCAGCCGCCAAGCATCGCCTTCCGCTTCGGCTTGGATATTGAGGCTTTCACAGCCTGAGAGATATTTGATTGCATTGGATAATCCAGTAGCACCGGCATATTCACCCGCCAGCAATTGGGCAAAACGTGGTTGGCGTTGTTGTAACTCGGCATGCAGGATGTATTGGATATAGGTGCGTTGGCTCCAAGCGACAAAGGCTGCAGTGAGCGAATATTCCGCCACATGGGCAATGGCTTCGATCGCCTGTTTGATACTATTTCCCAGTCCGCCGTGACTGCTGGCCACGCCATGCCGGAAAATATGCGCATCCCCCAACTGTTTAAGTAACTCCCAACTGACATCGGCATGGCCGGCATGCAGTGCTTCGGCATGCAGCTCTAGCCAACGGCTTAAGCGTGTATCAATCATGTTGGCGACTCCACTGATATTTTTTTAAGGGGGCATTGAGGGGTGTCTGTGCCAGACTATTGGCGAAGTTGCATAAGGTCGCCAAACTGAGTCCCAGGATCACATCTAAGGCATGTTGCTCACTAAAGCCAGCATGGAAGAAAGCCTCTAAGCTGGCCTCATCAACGGCGCCTTTGTGTAGCAGCAGTTGTCGGGCAAATTGTGCCAATTGCTCCAGTTGAGGATCTGGCAAAGGCGCTTGATCGCGTAGTGCTTGTACCAGTGCTGCATCCAGTTTGAATTTATTGAGGGAAAGTGCGGTATGTCCTGCGACACAAAAGCCACAGCCATTTGCGGTGGCCGCAACCAATTGCACCACTTCGCGTTGCTGTGGGGTGAGGCTGTTACGTTGGTTGATTTCACTGAGGTTTTGATAGCCTTCCAATGCGGTCGGCGCATGGGCCAAGACTCCGAGTAGATTGGAGGCAAAGCCATTGGCTTTTTCGGCGAGGATCAAACGGATTTTCGCCGCTTCAGGGGCTTGTTCGATACCAAGGGGTTGAAAACGAGGCGGGGTCACGGTGTGCATGGGCATCTCTTGTTATTGAATCAACACGGCTGAGATCCGTTGTGGTGTGATTCGTGTTGTGGCTAAATTATTGTTATCGCTTCCTGCTGATAAAGACTCGGTGATGCATCCGCGAAAGGTGCAGTGGCATCATGAGCTCGGCCTTATTTTATGCTTTTTGCTGCACAGCATCGGATGGATTTCTGCTGAATACATCGGGAAAAATGCTGAATCATCAGATGAGTAAAGTTGCAGTGGTCGGGTATTTTTGTTATTTGGGCGAGTGGATTGAGCGGAGTCTGTATTAGGTCACCCAATACATCACCCAGGGCAGGGTCAGTGCGGCAGCGAGGGTTTGCACGCTAATCACGGCGGCCATCAGTTGACTATCGCCCTGCATGACTTTGGTGAGGATATAGGCGGCTGAGGCGGTCGGGAGGGCAAAGAAAATCACCAATACTTGCAGCATCAATTGCGGTAGTTCAGCATAGGTCGCCACTATCCAAGCCAAGGCTGGCATCAACAGCAAACGAGCGACCGTATTTAAAAAGAGCGGCCAGATGGCGACTTTGAGCTGGGAAAATTGTAGTGCTGCACCGACACAGAGCAGGCCGAGGGGCAAACTACACATCGCCAGTTGTCGCAGCAGATCATGCCCACCCACCCAAAGGCTCAAGTCAGCAAAGTTCCATGCCGCGCCTGCGACACAGGACAAAATCAGTGGATTACTGAGTAAGGATTTGAGGATGGTGGATAGATCCATGTGTTGACGGTCGGCAAAGGCCAGCACGGAAAGTACATTGACCAAGGGAATACTCAGCGCCAAACACAGCGTAAAAATCGTCAATCCCGCATGTTGAAAGAGGGTCGCCACCAGTGCCAGACCGATATAGGTGTTAAAGCGCAGCACGCTCTGCAGATAGACACCAAAGCGGGCGGCATGGATGTGAAAGACCGCACGGATCAGATAAAGCACAGCGCAGGCGATCCCGAATATCGCCATTAATACACTGACTAAGCGTTGCAGTGTTTCGACTTCAATCTGAGCATGGGCCAAGTTGAGGAACAACATGGCCGGAAATAGAATATAGTAATTGAGCTTTTCTGCACCCGCCCAAAAACCTGTGGCCAAAAACTGGGTTTTCTTGAGTAGATAACCGGCTAAAATGAGGCCCAGTAAGGGAAAGAGGGATACAAAAATTTGCTGCATGGCAGGTACTACATTGAAGTCATTGATCGATGACATCAGCAGCGAGTTGCGGCTGCATACAAGTCACATGTGGAATCGAAGTTTATAGACGGCTGAAAATGTATCCAATTCCGCCTTGTATTATAACGACTTTAGCAATCAATACGTGGGTCTAATTGATCAGATGAATCCCTGCATCGACTAAGGTTTGCCGCAGTACACCAAATGCGGCACTCATGTGCTGTTGTTTGACACAGGCAAAGCCGAGCAATAAGCCTTTTTCTACATTGGCATCGGGCTGCATGTAGTAGCGAGACAGTGCTCGCGCATGGATATCACGTTGCGCCAGTTGCTGGCTGATCTGCACATCATCACAGTCCTGTGGCAGTCTCAGGATCAGATGTAAGCCGGCATCACGATGAAAGGGGTGTAAAAAATTTGCCCCCAAATAGCGGATGATCAAGTCTTTGAGGAGATCATGGCGTTTGGCATACAACAGTCGCATACGTCGGATATGCGCTTGATAATGACCTTGTTGAATAAACGCTGCCAGTGCATGTTGGCTCAGCGCGTGTCCGCCTCGATATAGTTCAGCCGCAACCACACGTAAGGCGTGTGCCACCGCTTTCGGTGCCACCAAATAACCCATGCGTAAACCGGGATAAATTGTTTTGCTAAATGTGCCGGTATAGATCACTGGTGCATCGGGTTCCAAGCCTTGTAAGGCGGGATAGGGATCATCGGCAAAGCGAAATTCACTGTCATAGTCATCCTCCACGATCCAACTGCCCATGCGGCGGGCCAAGGCCAAGAGCTGCTTGCGCCGTGGCAGGCTGAGATGTGATCCAAGTGGATATTGATGGGAGGGGGTGACAAAGATCAGACGAGGCGCTTGCTCTGGTTCGCTCACAGGCAGCATACCATCCTGATCTACGGCCAGCGGTAAGATGTTTAAGCCATTGAGACGCAAAATATTGCGCAGACCCCAATACGAGGGATCTTCAATCCAGACTTGATCGCCGACATCACTGAGCACACGGGAAACCAAATCAATGGCTTGATGAATCCCTTCGGTGATGATGATCTGGTCAGGATCACATTGCACCGAGCGCGAGACTTTGAGATGACCTGCAAGGGCTTGGCGCAGTTCGAGACAGCCCCCAGCATTGTTGTAAATGAGCTGGTCGATCTCGGGCTGACGGCTCAAGCGTGCGCTGATCCGGCTCAGAATGGCATGTGGAAATTCGGTCACATCTGGTGTGCCCGGCACAAAAGCGCCCCATTGGTGTGGTGAGGCAGAGGCCTGTGCCAAAACACTGCTGCCGCGTTCTGAGAGCTGCGGTTGCGGCGGCGGGCATGTAGTTGCGGGCATTTGGGGATGGCTTGGATTTAAAAACTGTTCTGGGAGATGTTCAGATACCCAAGTGCCATGTCCTGTTTGTGCATAGAGATAGCCTTCGGCCTGTAGCTGTTCATAGACGTTCAATACGGTATTGCGTGACACGCCAATTTGTTTGGCCAGATCACGCGAGGCCGGCAAGCGCGTTTTGCTGGGCAGAACGCCGCTGACGATTGCACCATGTAAGCAACGAAATAAACGCTGACTCAGGTTGCCATGCGGGTCTTGGGGTAGTTGTTGTAACACATAATCGCCAAGTAAATTCAGCAATTGGCTCTCTCCTCTACGGTGGAAATGGCTCTCGGCAATCCATGGGAAAACTGGCACATTACACATCGCTGTTGATGTCACACATCAAACGGCGCAATGCTCCAGCGCTTATCGTCTCAGATCATAAACGATCGCGCATACCCAAAGCAGCATCAATACGCAAGTCACATCACGAGCCACTCAAAAATTGAACATCCTTGCCGATAGCAGCCATAGCATTTGGCATTTTGCTCGGCAAAAGATTACTTTTCATTACCGATGGCTAAAGTGTAAATATGTTAGGTTTTCATGATCGACCTTTACTTGTAATGTCTGACCTCAATAAGGTCTGTTGACATTTCATACTTTAAAACAAAGTCTTGAGGGTGTATTGACACCCCAATCCATCGATACGCGACATGACATAAGGAACAACGTTTATGAATCAGCATGCTTGGGCAGAACTGTTACAACATTCGGATATTTCACTTGATGGCGCAACATCGGCCGATGATATCCAAGTCCTTGATCCAGCCACAGGCGAGTGCTTGGCTTGGGTCAAAATGCATTCAACAGACGCAGTGCAGGCTGCGATTTTACGTTCAGCGCAGGCGCAAAAAAAATGGAAAACCAAGACCGCACTAGAACGCGCTGATATTTTATGGGATTGGTATCATCTGATCCTCAAGCATCAAGATGATTTGGCTGCAATTCTCACCGCAGAACAGGGCAAGCCCTTGGCTGAGGCCAAAGGTGAGATCGTCTATGCTGCCTCCTTTATTCGTTGGTTTGCAGAGCAAGCACGTCGTTTAGATGGTGAGGTCTTGACGCCGGTACAAAACAATCAACGTTTGGTGGTGGTGAAACAGCCGATTGGTGTCACAGCTGCGATTACGCCGTGGAATTTCCCTGCTGCGATGATCACCCGTAAAGCTGCCCCAGCGTTGGCTGCTGGCTGTTCTATGTTGGTCAAACCGGCTGAACTGACCCCATTGACCGCCTTTGCGCTGGATCATTTGGCCGTCAAAGCCGGTGTGCCGCAAGATGTATTGATCACGCTATGTGGTGATTCTGCAGCTGTGGGTGAAACTTTATGTGCTAGCCCGATCGTACAAAAACTCAGTTTTACTGGCTCGACCCATGTCGGTCGGATCTTGATGCGCCAATGTGCGGACACCATCAAAAAGCTGTCGTTGGAACTCGGTGGCAATGCACCGGTCATCGTTTTTGATGATGCCAATGTTGAGCAGGCTGTGGCTGGGATTATGGCGAGTAAGTTTCGTAACAGCGGTCAGACCTGTGTTTGTGCCAACCGCATCTATGTACAACAAGGTATTTACGATCAAATCTGTCAGGGCGTGGTGGCAGAAGTGGCCAAGCTCAAAGTCGGTGATGGTCGTGATGCCGGCACCACCCAAGGCCCATTGATCAATGACGCTGCTGTTAAAAAAATCCAAGATCATATTCAAAATGCCGTGGATCTCGGCGCCAAGATTGAGATTGGTGGTCAGTTATCTGAGCTCGGTGCAACCTTCTTTGAACCGACCGTACTCAGTGCGGTCAGCCAAGAGATGAAAGTGGCACG
>JASLIY010000342.1 GCA_030152675.1 Acinetobacter sp. | reverse complement strand
GCATATGCATATCTTGCGCCATTAGATGAGACACACCACTCCAGCTGATGACACAGATCATCAGACAGCAGAACCAAGCGCGCTTCAACAATGGGATGAACAATCGGTGATATCCATTTAAATCAATAAAAACGATCTACTGCTACGCTGTAGACCGCAACAGTACTGCATATTAAAACAACGACTTATTTTTATCCAGTCGGGCACAGTGCCCATTATTTTCAAGTAGAATATTTATCCACTTTTACACCATCAAATGTTCAATGATTCAGCAAGCCGCCATCAGACGGCTCACAGACAAACTTGCCGACAAAACACACGATATTTAAGCAATTTGCTGATAAAAACAGCTTTCTATCGTTTATGTGCTCAACAATACGCCAAGTCATTGTTCTTCATTTGGTTAATCTATACCCATGTTATCCATATGGTTATAAACATGGTTACCCACACAGTTATCATCAAACTTATCCACAGATGCACAGCAAGCTGTGGATCAAAGATGAGCAGGGTTTAGGCTTCGACCGAACCAACTTTGGCTAACTCAGCACGCATTTGATCAATCACGACTTTATAGTCGGGCTGACCGAAAATCGCAGAGCCGGCCACAAACATATCGGCACCGGCTTCGGCAATGGCGCGGATGTTGGCAGGACCGACACCGCCATCGACTTCTAAGCGAATATCACGGCCTGAAGCTTCGATCATTTTGCGGGCTTGACGCAATTTATCTAAGGTGCCAGGAATAAACTTCTGTCCACCAAAGCCTGGGTTGACACTCATAATCAAAATTTGATCGACTTTATCCAGTACATATTCCAAATGGTGTAAAGACGTTGCAGGGTTAAATACCAAACCGGCTTTGGCACCACCAGACTTGATCAACTGCAATGAACGATCGATATGATGGCTGGCTTCTGGGTGAAAAGTAATGATATCTGCACCCGCATCCAAAAAGTCACCGATCAAACGATCGACTGGGCTGACCATCAAATGCACATCAATCGGTGCTTTGATGCCGTATTTTTTCAGTGCTGAGCAAATGCCTGCACCAAAAGTCAGATTGGGTACGTAGTGATTGTCCATGACATCAAAGTGAACGACATCCGCACCATCCGCTAAAACCTGCTCCACATCTTGACCGAGGCGGGCAAAATCTGCAGATAAAATCGAAGGGGCAATAAGATAGGGCTTGGACATGGACATAAGTGACCTGGCGGGTGATTCAGAAAGCATGTGATTATAGCAAACTGACACGATATCGGCGCTAAAATCTGCAGTTTTTCAGCTATGCTACCGTCTGAATCAGGTACTCCCGCCACCTGATTCAGTATGCTGTTCTAAGCTTTTAGATCCTTAGCGCGCTTTGGGCAGCGGACGTTGTTGGGCTTCAAAGTCACGTACCATCTGAATCCGTTCAGCTGTGGCAGGATGCGATGACAGACCGGCAAAGATTGGATTTTCAGTCTCCTCTTCCCCAGCATCTCGGCTTAAACGCTCGAGGAAGTTGGCAAAGTGCGCTACCTCAATGCCTTGTTGATGCATGGTTTTCAAAGCATAAGCATCGGCTTCTTGCTCAAACTGACGTGAATAATTGGCACCGACCATGGCAATCGGCACACCAGTCAACAGATCGGAGCTGTCCCCCGTGATCGCCACCAAGATCACACTAAAGCCAATACTGGAAATAGCCTGCTGCAAACTATGTCGCTCTAACAAATGCCCCTGCTCATGCGCCAGCACCCCCAGCAACTCTTGATCGCTATGCGCCAACTGCACCAACTCATCGGTCAAAATGATGGTGTTATTCGGCAAGGCCAAAGCATTGGCGCCGAGCTGCTCGCCCTTTCTAAACAGGACTTTGGCAGGACGACCCTGTGCAATGTGTTGTAAATACTGTGCTTTGATCTGCTGTTGTTGGGCTTGATTAAGTTCTGAGGGCTTGGTGTATTCAAACACATATTCTTGTGCCTGCTCACCGAGCGATTGAAGCGAGTTTTCTGGCAATTGCTTGGAGATGCTATAAGCCGCGTAAGGAATCCCCCACTTGATCATCGATACGGCCAAAGTGATGACCACCACCACACTGATCGCGATCCACAGCGGCGCACGTTCGAGCTTCCAAATCTTTTGCTGAAAGCTTTTATGCTTCAGGTTCATCCACTCCGGAACATCGGCTTGTAGCAGTTCGATCCGCGCATCATTGTCCAGTTCCAAGACCGGAAATTTACGCCCCAAGGCGCCGATATAGGTCATTTGCGCATAGTCAAAACGTTGCGTCACGGCGCGACCATCGACTTGATAATTGAGCATCACGCTGTTTGCATCAATCGCCATCAATTCGGCCTGATGGGGACGTGACAGCACCCCATCGTAAAATACCACTGCGATTGATTGCATCTCGGTGTGCTCCTGTGTGTTCAAACGTTGCTGACGCCTAGATGCATGTCAAATCTCTAGGCGCTGTTTCAAGTTGAATTAAAGCGAAATATCCAAATCAAAAATATCACTAATTTCTTCACCAATCGCACTTGGATCAGACTGCGTCATATTCATCAACAAATTCGGATCATTATGAAGCACTAAGCTGAGTGATTCGACTTGATATTTATAAAGGCGAATCGCAGCCCACGCCGACATCAAGCCCAAGCTGAGGATTTTCACCACCCAATTGGTCACCACAATCCAGGCATAAGCCCATTGATTGCAATCGGTTTTAAACTGACTTTCACCCAGCGTCACACTATTCCAAGTCACGATAAAAATACGTGCTTGAATCAGCGGCCAAATAAAAACCATCCCCACAAAATAAGCACCAAAAATAAAAGTCACCGTACGCATAATGGCGTTCGGATCATTAAATCCAAAACTGATTCCAAGCAAAAAGATCGAGGCGATCAAAACCCCGACCGAAATAAATACCGGAATATAAACCGCCGTCATATAACTCGACCAATCGGTATTGAGTTTAAAGCGCAGTTGACCAACATATAAATGATCGTAGCGATAACGGTTAAACAGCCAAATCATCACTGGCGCAAATAAGCCTAGGGTAAAAATAGTAATCAACAGGCCAGTAAAAAACTGAATATAAGCAGCTTTGGTGGTTCCCGAAAAATAGAAACGGCTATTACTAAACTTACTGTTACGTGCCGTAAATCGTAGCGTGGAGCGCAGTAACCACGGAATCGCCAAATAAAACAGCACCAGTCCGAAGATCGCAACGCTGGATTCAAGATTGGAACCAAAGGCATAGAGCCCCCAAATCGTCAGGGCAATCAAGCGCCCCACCAAAATCTTGGTCGGCAAACCGGTAAAGTCAAAACTACGCTCAAAAAAATCGGTATTCTGATAAAAATAGCGTAAACGTCGCACCTTGGCCCACGGCGCATAGAAACTTAAGGTGATGATCGTCAACAGGATATTCACGATCCAAATCCCAAAGTACTCTGAGGCTTGGCCGTTAAACTGAAAGCGGTGGACTTTGCCGAGGTAATCCGGATAACCACGGGGTGGTAGCACACCCCCAAACGGTGGGGCGGTCTCCCAAAAAGGAGATTGCGGCACGGGCCCAGTCGCATCCGAGCTCGTTGCGGCTGGGTTCAAGGGCAGTACTGGCATCCCTGCTACAGCTTCACCCTCTGGTCGCAATGTTGGGGGAAGGTCTGAAGGTTGATCATTATGTTGCATTATTCGATTAGCTCTTATTATCCGTCTATGCGGTCAATTATGGATTGATTCAAACGATTTAAATCCACCGTTGAATCAATCCATTGAAGAAATTAAAAATTGAATAATCGCATCATAACTGATTTATAACGCGTTGATAATTTTTTATATATTGTTTAAACGCTTAATTGCGCAGCATGAAAGTTGAGATGCTCATCCATAAAGCTTTGGATAAAGTAATAACCATGGTCATATCCCTCATGCTGTCTTAGCGTGAGCTTTTGTCCAACCTGTTCACATGCCGCTTGATATTGGGCGGGATGTAACTGCGCATAGAATTGATCCTTCAGCCCTTGATCAATCAAGACCTCCGTAAACAAAGCGCCTTTTGCACGCAGCAATTCAGTGGCATCGTGTTGTTTCCACGCTTCACGATCTGTACCCAAATACTGAGTAAAGGCTTTTTCACCCCAAGGACATTGGCTCGGCGCACAGATCGGTGCAAATGCAGAGACAGATTTAAATAAGTCGGGGAATTTCCACGCCAAAGTCAATGCACCATGACCGCCCATGCTATGCCCAAAGATTCCGACGCGACCTGCAGCCACAGGGAAATCTTTTAAAATCAGAGGATAGAGTTCATCGATCAAATAACTTTGCATCTGAAAATGCGCTGCCCACGGCGCTTGGGTGGCATTGAGATAAAAACCTGCCCCCTGCCCGATATCCCAACTGTCGCCTTGGGCCACCTGCTCACCACGCGGTGAGGTATCAGGCGTGATCAAGATCAGACCCAATGCCGCAGCCATACGCTGTGCATGTGCTTTGATCGCAAAGGTTTCTTCGTTACACGTTAGACCTGCCAAATAAAAAACAGCAGCACAATCCTGACCTTGCAATGCTTGTGGCGGCAAATAAATCCCAAAACGCGCATCCCCAGCTAAATGCTGACTTTCAATCTGATAAATCCGTTGTTCACCCTCAAAGCATTTATTGTTTTGAACGCACTGCATCATGCTGCTCCTATGTATTTGATTTTGATAAAGTCATCTTACTTTAAGATACTACAGCCTAAGGATGTTGTGCCGCAACCGGTGAGGCATGTTGCAGCGCTGTCCCATGTGACACGCTTGCTTGACTGCCCTGCGCTTGCGCTGATGCTGCTGGCGCGGTTTGCGGTAATTGCTGCGGTTGTGGGAACAAAGAATGCTCCAACTGAGGCAACATCAATTCCATATTTTTACCCAAAACCCATTGCGGTTCTGAAGGCTCAAAGCCTTGTGCGCTTTCCCATTTCGCCACGGTTTGCGAGGCTTGCTCAAAAGCCCCTTTTAAGGTTTTTTGTTCACGCATGGCTTCATCAAAGAAGGCACGACCGAAATAGGTGTAATCAGATTCGCTATTACAACCAAAAGATTCGCGATCAGCCGCAGCAGCGGTCACGATCAAGGTATCTGGTGATTGCAAGGCTGGGATAAAACTGCCGGAATAACATGCCGAAATCACAATGACTTTCCAGCGAATACCAGACTTGTCCAGCACTTCACGCAGCCATTTTGGATCAACGTTGTCTAAGTCAATCGGATCATTGGACAGTTCAAACTGCCCGCTGCCGCCATGTGAGGTCATGTACATAAACAACACATCACTTTCGCGGTTCATCTGCTGACCGATGCGCTTCAAGGCCATTTCAATACTGCTCTTGGAGGCAATCGGGCGCGTGGTCATGGTTTCAGGATTATTGATCAAATCAATCGAGCGACCAAAGGTGGCAAAGCGGGTATCGAATTGTTCTTTGATGCGTTCAATTTCGATTTTAAATACATCTTGATAGCTGGCGCCGCCCACCCCTAAAAAGTACCACTGGGTTTGTGCAAAATCGCCAAACTGAATTTTATCCAACGCCTCTTGCAACAGTTTCGGCTGTGCATAAAAGGCTTGCTCCGAGATACTCGGCTCAACGGGAATGGTTTTCCAAATCGGTTGATCACGAACAGATAACTGCCACACCACCAAGGTAAATAGCGTCGCGCCGATAATCAGTGCACGTTCCCACCATGGCCACTGTAATTCACGGGCGAAGACCCAGACCACCGCCAAACTCTGCCATACGAACAGCACCATGAAGATAATCGGCAAGAAGTCATAGATAAACAGAGGCAGTACATCGAGTACCAGCAAGTACTGAATTATACTTTGTAGGATCGCAATATGCGTATCGAGCACCAACCATAATAAAGCCGGTACCAACATCAGCCGGGCATTATTGGTGCGCTGGGATAAGAAAATCCCCACGATCAATGCAATAAATGGCCACAGTGCATAACTAATCAGACCTTGCTGATTAAATACCCCGTGTGTGCCGGTCGAGAGCCAACTAAATAAACTATTGGCACTGCCGCCCAAGATTCCCCAAAAAATTAACTGTAATATCGAGGGTCGTACGATTTGTAATGACTTTCGTGACCCTAAAAATAACCACATTCCTGCTCGTTGGTTACTTTTGAAATCATGCCAAAAATTAATCGAGGGTTTAAGGTCTATCATAAAAATTCAGTTTGGGCAGATGGCTTCAATCAGCATAATCAATTTTTAAACCATTGGATTATGGACTATATAATCAACAACGCGACGCTTCACTATATATCAGTTTAATCAAAAGTATTGAATCTATTAACAAAACGCTTCATTCAGCCATGCTGAAATAAGCATCAAATCGACATGCATCACCTGACCACTGATGATCGGGTGACTGTGCTGCTAAATATACTGCCAGTCGTGGCCGTTTGACCACCACGCGTTTGGCAATATGACGTGCCAACGGCAACAGTTGATCGCCCAAATCCATCTCCCCATCTTCAGGCAATAAGCGATGCAGCAACTGCATCTGCTTTTTGACTTGGGCTTGTTTTTTGGCCGAATGCTGATCGCGCTGCGGAAACATCGGATCAAGATAGACCACGTCAACATGCTGTTGCTGTTCAGCACAATGTGCCAAATAGCCAGCAGAGTCGGCAAAGACCAGCGTCATCCGCGCCACAGTATCCGCCAAATACGGATCTTGTGCGGCTTGGGCTTTGGCATCTTCCAACAAACTAAACAGAATCGGATGCCGTTCGATCAAGGTAACTTGTGCACCCAAATGTGCCATCAACAAACTGTCATGTCCCAGACCCGCAGTGGCATCGATCAGCGTGGGCTTTTCACCGAGCTGACAAGCACGGGCAATCATTTCTGACTTGAGACTGGCACGTTTCAGTCGACTGCTTTCAGCCCGCCAATCCGGCTGCATTTTCATGCCCTCGGCACTCAACCACAGGCCGTGCTCATCAAGGCATAAGGCCAGCTCAGGATGCTGACGCAAGAAACGTGCATTGAGCTGTTCTACCTCCACCACGGTCACCGCCACCGCTCGCGTCGCAAGCAAGCTTTGATAGTGCTGTGCTTGCGCGAGACAGCTGCTCACGGCAAATAAGCGAATTTCGCTTACCATAATTTCCAGCCTGTTAACGCAAAGAGAAGGATGATCAGGCCTGACGCGATGCGATACCAAGCAAAGACCATAAAGTCACGTTTGGCCACATAAGCCACCAAGACACGAATCAAGATCAAGGCCGAGACGAAAGACACCAAGGTACCAAAGCCGAGCACCCACCAATCTTGGCTGCTATCAAAGACGTGATAGCTTTGATACAGATCCAACAGCCCTGCCCCGACGATCACCGGAATACCCAAAAAGAATGAAAACTCAGTCGCAGCTTTACGTGAAACCCCGAGCATCATGGCGCCAATAATGGTGGCACCTGAACGCGAAGTCCCCGGAATCAACGCCAAGACCTGAATCAAACCAATATACATGGCTTCTTTGATCGAGATATTTTCAACTTCTTGCGCATTGATCTTGGGTGGGTTTTTCTCGACCCACCAAATGATTAAGCCACCGATGATCAAGCCCAAGGCCACCGAAATATCATTGAACAATAAGGTTTTGACGGTTTGCCCCAAGGTCAGCCCCACCAGCATGATCGGAATCGAGGCCAAGATCAGGCTGATGCCCAGATGACGACCTTTCTTTTCACCGGTAAACAAGCCTGTGGCTGCGCCCCAAAGTCTGGCCCAGTATTCATAAATCACCGCAGCAATCGCACCGACCTGAATTGCGATCACAAATACATCACTTTTTTCTTTCGTCCAGAAATCCATCAGCTCAGCAGCAAGAATGAGATGTCCGGTACTCGAAATCGGTAGAAACTCAGTAATCCCCTCGACGATACCCATAATGGCCGCTTTGAGGAGCAGTAAAAGATCCATGTGCTTTCCTAAATTTATGCTTTACCTTGTTCTGAAATTTTTTTCCAAGCATTGTCTCGTAAATACACGGGAAGTGCTTCTGCGGCATCGACCCATTGTTTTTGCTGTGCATGGAGGCGTGCAATCGTCGCAATGTCTAAGGCATTGGCGTGAATGTTGGCGTAGTGTTGTTGATCAAGCTTAAGTAAAGCTGAACCGGAACCCACTAGGGTATATTTTTGATATTCAATGGCCTGCTCATAACTCAGCAGTTTTTCTTCATCCACCGGACGCATGATCTGATCTGCATCGAGGACATAACTGGCGATATAAACTTCTTTCATTCGTGCATCGAGCACTGCAGTCACTTGCGTCAACTGCTGCTCACGGTATGCTGCCTGTGCCAAGGCTTGTAAGGTGGACACGGCAATCACCGGCAAGTCATGCGCCCAAGCCAACGCTTGTGTAACCGCCGCATTGATCCGTACCCCACTAAACGATCCTGGACCCCGACTAAACGCAATCGCAGTCAACTCAGCCACACTGAGTTGGGTCTGGTTCAAGCCCTGTTCGATCAGGGGCAAGATGGTCTGAGTTTGTGCTTTTGGCCGATCATCTTGTTGAAAAAATAATGTCTGTGTCGCATCAACAATCGAGACCGAACACTGCTCATTGGCAGTTTCCAATGCCAGCAATTTCATGCACAAGCTACCCTTACTAAAAATGCAGTCATTCTACTCCACTCATCTCGATAGCGCGAGATAATATACATGCATCTAAACGCTTCTTTACACAAGCCTTTAGCGCAGAGCATTTCAGTACGGGGCACGGATTTGACGCTGTGTTCAATTTTGCTCGGCTGATTGCACCTCAGCGATCAGGTCAGGACTGGCTTTAAAGCTCGACTTCTTCAAGCTGCATAAAGTTTTGATAATGTGTGGCGTAATGCATGGCGCTCTGGGTTAATGCCGCTTCGGCAGTGGCATCTAAACTGCGAATCACTTTGGCCGGTGAACCCACCACCAAGGAGTTGTCTGGAATCACTTTCCCTTCAGGCACCAAGGCATTGGCACCAACAATACAGTTCTTGCCGATCACGGCGTTGTTGAGCACAACTGCATTGATCCCGATCAAACTGTTATCGCCGATGCTACAACCATGTAAAGTGGCCTGATGACCGATCGTGACATAGTTGCCAATATTTAAATCAATCCCCATGTCGGTATGTAGTACGGCATTTTCTTGCACATTACTAAAGTCCCCGATCCGAATCGGACTGTTATCTGCACGAACCACCGCCCCAAACCAAACACTGACCTGCTTGCCTAGTTCAACTTGACCGATCACAGTGGCATTGTCTGCGACCCAACCATCCCACGGTTGCGTCATCGCTTTTGGCGCATGGCCTTTAAATGCGTATATCATCCTGTTGCATCCTCTTATTCAATCTCGATTGTCCATCATCAGTGCTGTTGTGATTCAGCCGTGGACTAGATTTGTGCCACGCGAGTCAGCATCGAATCATGCTGCTGAAAACTCATTTATCTCAATCACTTATTCTTTATATCGATTTTAAATCGTTCAGTCTAGGCGACACCAGTCTAGAAAAGTGTGCCGATGAAGCCAATCATCTGGGTTGATCTTATGCGCTACTTGTGTTTCTTCGGTAGCTGTTGAAACGCGCGTGCCTTAAAGGCCGGTGAGTTGAGTAAAAATGGCCACTGCTTATGTACATCTAAGCCATATTGAAATAAGGAAATCAGAATGCGTGCAGTCAAGCCCCAGATCACTTCATTTTCAACCTGTAGACTCGGAAAATAAATCGACTGACGTGCCAAACGCACTTCATAGGGCATCGGCTGTGCAGCGATCAGATCGGTTAAGGAAGCAAAGAAAATACGATCGATTTCGGTGGGTTGTGCGATCAACTCGACTTTGGGAGGAATCAACCCCACCACAGGTTTGACCAAAATACCACTTTTGGCACGTTCCATCGGCAAGTCGCCAATCAGTTTGACATCAAAAGGATTTAGCGCAGTTTCTTCCCAAGCTTCTCGCAGCGCCACATCAATATTGCTCAAATCAGTAGGATCGCGTTTGCCCCCGGGAAAGGATACTTCCCCCGCATGGTTGTTGAGATAGATCGAACGGCGTGTGAGCAACACTTTGGGTTCTGCTTCTTGGGTAATGGCAATTAACACCGCAGCATGTGCAGGTCGTGTTCGTCTCGCAAATCGTAGACGCTGCTCTAATACACGGGTTAACAATTGATCCGACATTTTCTTTCAGTATGACCTCATTTTGTTATTGCTTGTTATCGAATCATCATAGCGTAAATTTCACAGATAAGGCTAGAAATGATGCGCATGCTGAAATTTTCAGTTATGCTGAGCCATCGCTAATTTTCCTTGACGCTTATGAGTTTCTGTACTGCATGTGGGCATCCAACACAAGAACAAATCCCCTTAGGTGATCATCAACTTCGTCAAGTGTGCGGCAGCTGTGGTTTTATTCATTACGTAAATCCCAAAGTCATTTGTGGTGCTTTGGTTACATGGCAAAACAAAGTCTTGTTGTGTCGACGTGCAATTGAACCGCGCTATGGTTTATGGACCTTGCCCGCCGGCTATATGGAACTGTATGAAACCATGGAGCAAGGTGCGGCACGGGAAACTCGAGAAGAAGCCGAAGCGGAAGTCGACATTGAACATCTCTACTGTATGTACAATATTCCGCGGATCGGTCAAATCTATGTCCTGTTTAAAGCCAAACTGATCGAAGGTCAGTTCGGTGCCGGTGAGGAAACCATTGAGTCACGCTTGTTTGCCGAAGATGAAATTCCATGGGAACAACTGGCCTTCCCGAGTGTTGAACGTACCTTAAGACATTTTTATGCGGATCAGAAACAACAAAACTTTCCGATGCATTTAGAAACCTTGGGTTCCCGTCTCGACCATACCGGTTAAGCCGGTTGCGCGATCATAAGCAACCTCACTCATTCAGTCGACAACCCTCTCAGCCCATCACGCCACATCCTTAATCCCAAATCCACAACTCAGGCATAGCGGCCTGAGTTGTTTGGAGATTGTTGGGATTGAGCAGCGCGGACTTAGACTTTGGTTTTGACGCGATAACACTGCGGC
>JASLIY010000243.1 GCA_030152675.1 Acinetobacter sp. | reverse complement strand
CAAATCGCTTCTATGCAACGCAAAGATTGTGCAATGCAAAGACCAGCGCTCACATCACACGCCCCTCTACACCTTCCACACATTACATTTAGAACTTAGCCTGATTTTGGCGAAGTATTCCCCAAGTCGGGTTGTGCCAGTGCCGCTTTGCACTGTGCTTTGTCACGTTCATAATCCGCCTGTTTCTGTACCAGATCGCGATCTTTTTCTAAGGTGGCACGTGCCCAACTGTCTAAGCTGGTGAGCGTTTTACGGCATAACGCATATTGGCCTTCGGTCACGGAATCGGTCATTTTGACGTTGATCCGCCAATCTGTACTGAGTTTACGCACGGGCTTACGGACTTTTTCTTCAATCAAGTTAAGTTGTTTACGATAGACATAAACATCACTTTCATTGATTAACGACCATGCCATATGCGCATATGTCGTTGCGTCATGGGTGAGTTTGGGTGCGACTTTGATTTCGACTTTTTCGCTGTCTGCTGAAGATGAGGATTGACCACATGCAGTCAAACCGACGACCGCACTCATCCCAAAAAACAAAGCAAAAGCACGAACTTGAAATGCCCACATGATGAATAGAACCTTTAAACTATGCTGCACTATGCTAGTAAATTCAGTTATAATTCTCAACCTAATTTAGGGTCTGTTGACAATCATTGCCACTGCGGGCAACAACATGTGCTCTGCTTATTGATTCAATTTAAATTACAACAGGTGCAATGTGCCCCAGCACACCAACGTAACTTCGCGCTCGACGCTCAGTCAATTTTTCCAAGGCGCCAAAGACAGTCAGGTGATTATCTTCACCTATCTTCCAGTTTCATTTGCCTTTGGTGTATCCGCAACTCAATTCGGCTTTAGTACTTTTGAAGCGGTATTTCTTTCTTGCACCATGTATGCCGGTGCCAGCCAATTTTTAGTCGTGGCATTATTGGCCAGCGGCAGTTCGATTTGGATGGCTGCACTGACCGTGATTGCCTTAGATATCCGTCACGTCTTATACGGCCCCGCCCTGCACAATCTGATCAAAGATCGCCTAGAACTCAAAAAGACCGCCGTTTGGGCTTGGGGGCTCACCGATGAGGTCTTTGCCAGTGGCATGATTAAGTTGGCACAGCGCCGTGAGCAATGGTCAGAGTCTTGGATGATGGGTCTGAGTTTATTTAGTTGGTTTTCATGGATTTTGGGCTCATTGCTCGGCTCCTTATTTGCCAATCAACTCAGCCATTTACCCAACTTCATGCAGGCCGCATTAGACTTTTTATTGCCCGCCTTGTTCTTGAGCTTCTTGTTGGCGGCATTTGAACGCAAACACAGTTTGGTGGTGTCTGTAACCTTGATCAGTGCTGCACTGGCCTGTTATTTGATCAACCTCTCCGCAGCCATCTTTATCGGGATTATCGCGGGAATTTCGGCAGGACTATTTAAACACTATGTCCTCAAACAGGATGATTTAGCGCGAGAACACACATGAGTATTGAGATTATCCTCATCGGCATCATCGTCGGGATTGCCAACTTTGCATCACGCTTTGGCCCACTTTTCCTGATTCAGAAACGTAGCAATAGCCCACGTAAAAATAGTCCGGTCTGGATCGGCATTGCGCTCGGTGCGATTGGAATCTCCGCCATTACGGCCATGCTGGTGGTGGCCACCTTACCCCCATTGATTGAGCAACCCGATAAAATGCTGGCGATGTGTGTTGGATTTATCGTATTAACCGTGTTGTATTTTTGGCTCAAAAAAATCGTAGTGGCAACACTCACCGCAGCCTTGGCCTATGGCTTAGTTTACACCTATTTGCCGGTTGCCTTTTAGTCACTAGACACTCAACATTTCAAGCTTATCAACTCAATTGAATACAGTGCTGCAAACGACTTGCTTGGCTGTATTCAATTGAGCGTTTTGCCGTTCTATAGCCGAAAATACAGCGCTTAAGCACGGATAGAAACCGTCTGAGTAGATGCGCGTGAGTTCTAGTTTTCTACTTAAATCCTGCAGTACACAACATAAAAAAAACGACTTAAATGCAAAACTTTGCAAAGCATTTTTCATCGTGTATATATAACCAAAACGACGTGGTTTAATCATCTTAGCATACAGTCCTGCCACGGTTTTTAAACGCCATCGCTAAAAAATTCAGCCTTGCGAAAAGTGGATCAGCACCTCCCCCTAAAGTCGGTTGTGCGCTTCCTGATGATAATGATAAACAAAGCCGCCATCGCAGAAGCTGAGTGGAATAACAATTAAATTCACCACAACAGAATAGGATCAACCATGGATCTCAATACTAAAATATTAAAATACATCCCAATACTTATGTTACTCAGCCAAAGTCATTTCAGTTATGCAGAAATCGACCTGATCTCTAAAAATCAATTCGACATCCCAATCCTCGACCCGCTGAGCTTACAGTTTGGTGGGCAAATACGCCCGCAATGGGTTCACAATGCAGGCCCTGAACCCAGTTATTACAAAAATGGGCATGATGGTGCCAGCCGGGTGCGCCTCACCGCAAAATACACGCTGAGCCCTGAAACTGAACTCAAAGGCTATTATGAACACGGTCTGAATGTGCCCAAACTACTCGGAATGAATGGTCATTTTGACCCCGCAGCAAAATCCAATCAGCGCCGTCAGGCCTATATCAGCATCGACAATAAAAAATACGGCACACTCAGCTATGGTCAACAATTTGGGCTGTATTACACGGTGATCGGTAGCAAGAGTGATATGTGGGACAACGATGCGCTCGCCGGTGCAACCACCATTGGCGTCAACGGCAGCTATGATGGCGCCAACCGTGCCAAGAACAGTTTGATGTACACCAAAGACATCAATCAGTTTAAAATCTACGCCAATTATCTGTTTTCAGAAAAAGCCATCCCAACAGGCGGTAGCTATGAATATAAGCGCAGAAACGGTGGTGGTTTAGGTTTAGATTATGCCGCCACACCTGATCTCACCTATAGCTTCGCCGCGAGCACCACCAAAGCAGATGTGACCTCGCAACAAGACCCAACTCACCTTCACAACTATCAACAAAATGTTTTTGGCTCCGCAATCACCTTCAAGCCAGATCAATGGTATCTGGTGGGAACGGTAAGTTATTATGAAGATTTTGTTCCCGCGGTAAAACAAGTCAGCGCAGCACATTATTTTGCTGGTGATGGCTACGGCTTGGAAACCTTCGTCGGTTATACCTTTAAATTTGATCGGCCTTATTTAAAAAGTCTGCAACCCTATGTCGCTGCAGATACCCTGCGACTCAAGTCAGAACAAAGGTTTCGTGCCAATCATCAATATATCGGACTCAGCACTGAGTTAAATAAACACGTGAAAATCATGACTGAGCACACCTTTGTCTCAAGCAACAATCCAACTGAAAAAGACTCCACTTGGGTCACGATGTTTTTAAGCTTCTAAGTTTAGTTTTTTTATTTAGTCTAAATTTGAGTTTTCTCAGTAAAGGTAGCAATCCGCTGGGACTTGTTTTAAGTCTCAGCTGGAACTACACCGATATATTGATATACCGCACCTTGCTTTTGATAACGTAAAAACTTCTGCTGAGGCACTAAGGCTTTATTCATCAAACGAATGTCGATGTACTGCATATTCTTGGCAGCTTGCACCATACCTTCCGCAATCACACTATAGTCCGATGCGTATGGACTATTATCTGGAAATGCGCTGCAACGATACGGCACTTGGATTTGATTTAGACTTTTGCGCTTGGTTTGAAATACCGGGGTCTGCACCAACCCCTTGCTATTCAGCTGATAGGCGGCGATTCGGATACTGCCTTCGCAATTACTCCATACCCCATGGTCAAGCAACATATAGGTGGTGGTATTTGCCAAATCAGTTTGCTGGATCGACTTAATCAACTCTCGATCATCAAGCACTTGGGTTTTCACTTGAGTCCCTTGGCGGTATTGCAGCAAATTTTCAAAAAAGCGCATGCTGCCCCCCGAAGAAACATCCAAGGTATACACTTTGAGTTTACGGTCAGGACTATAGTGCACCCGCAACAGATTTCGATCCGTCAATTGCTGAAATGCATAATCAAAACTTTTGGGATCTGATTTGAGTTTCTGAGACACTGCATCGGCAATCTGCTGATTATATTGATCCGCCTCAATACGCCCACCTACGCTCCCAGTTTGATCATATTTTTGGATTAAACGCTGCTCAAATTGCGCCAGTGTTTCGGCATGGAGTGTCATACTGCCACTTAAACTTAGTCCCATCAGGACCCATTGCAATTTCATCATGTCTCCCCATTTAGGCTTGAATCGAGCTTTACATATCGCATTTCAAACAAATTTCGCTGAAATCGAGGCCGTTCACCTCGATTGAGCATCATCAATACAACACAACACCAAGTCGTTTAAGCAGGATAGATCACTTTAACACCTGATATTTTTTAACCAATGCGGCGTTTTAAACCAGTCATTTGCAGTACACGAGTTGAGATTTCTTCGATCGACATTTCAGAGACATTTAAAAACTTAATCCCCTCTGAAATATAAATTCCTTCAACTGCGCGTAATTCCATTTGGCATTGGCTAAAACTGGCATAACGACTATTTGCTTTACGCTCTGAACGAATAGCAACCAAACGCTCTGCATCAATCATCAAACCGAATAATTTATTTTTATGTGGTTTAAGCACTGCAGGAAGACGATTATCATCCAAATCTTCTTCAGTTAATGGATAGTTTGCAACACGTATTCCAAACTGCAAAGATAAATAAATTGAGGTTGGGGTTTTACCAGAACGTGACACCCCGATTAATATTAAATCTGCTTTATCATAATGACGGGTTAATGCGCCATCGTCATTATCGAGTGCAAAATGTACAGCATCAATGCGCGCTTTATAATATTCAGAGTCAGTGACTGCATGAGTTTGTCCGACCAAAGTCGTAGGCTGTGTATCTAAAACATCAGATAACTTACTAATCATCCCCTCAAATACGTCTAAATTTACAGCATGTGCTGTATTAATGATATCTCGAACATAAGGGTCGACTAAAGTATCAAAGACTAATGGCATTTGCCCATCTTTGTCCGAACAACGATTAATTTCTGCGACAACTTCCATGGCCGCTTCTTCAGTCG
>JASLIY010000095.1 GCA_030152675.1 Acinetobacter sp. | reverse complement strand
CTCAGCTCAAAGCCTTCACCGCGCCCTTCACTGGTGTCGCTATCTTTGGGATGACTGAGATTGCCGAGATTAAGCTGACTCGCCCCATGACTACTTTGTAATTGGGTACTGATCTGCCCGGTCGTATCATCAAAACGCAGTTGACCAAAACCATCACCGCCAACTTCTTGAGAGCGAATACCACTGAGTTTTTTGGTGTCAGGTAATTGACCTTTGCTATCGAATTGTGTCGGTGAGCGCTGCGCCTCGTGGATGCGTCCGACCACAAAAGGCCGGTCGATATTGCCATCAAAGAAGTCAATCACCACGATCTCGCCAATTCGTGGCAAGAAGCGTGCGCCATACCCCTCACCGGCCCAAGGCGTCAGCACATCCACCCAAGCTGAGTCCGTATCATTGTCGTTTGATCCAGCGCCACCATCATGTACATGATCATCGGGTCGGGTAAACATAAAACGGACTTTGATACGCCCCCAGGCATCGACATGAATGGTTTCGCCACTCGGACCCACCACTTTGGCGCGCTGCGGATGTGCAATTGGTCGATGTTGTAGTGGATTGAACTCTGGAACAATCGCGATATTACGTCGTTGTAGGCTCAAACGATTGGCTTGGCGTTCTTCAATATTTTGAGAAGAGTTGATCTGCCATTGACTCTGATCAAGCAAGTTTTGCACTTGACGTTGGAGATCTTTGGGCAGGTTGTTTTGGTTATAAAAGGACTTTGAAGTGATTAAAAACTCTTTGTCTGCACCGCTATGCTGGTCAATCTCAGGATGTTCATTCAGTTCAAACCAATAGCCGACATGCGCATCACGTACCGTGGAGTTGGCCACAAACTGCTTGGCTTGGGCATCGTAATAGTTGGACAGGTTTTGATTGAGCTTTTCGATCTGGCTGTTGCCTGATGCCGTTGCCCCATCTTCACCGTTTAAATCCTGCATCCACGCAGGACTCAGGTGCCATGAACTTTCTAGACCCAAACTAGCGTTGTCGTAATTATCACTATGTTTATGCTTACTCAGCACCGAGCCAGCACCATCTTCTTGTTCGAGTGCATTGGCCTGCCAACGTTGTACATGCACAACAGTCGGTTGTAGGCTGCGCTGCCCAATAAATCCAGTAATACTGTCTTGCTGCTCCGTCGCACTACTACGGTGAAAACGAATACTACGCCGATCGAGTGCTTGGTATTGACTATTATCATCCACCAAACGTAGTTTTTGCGGCTGAATTGGATCTGAAGAATTGCGCACCGTCAGTTGAGCTTCATCAACCAACCAACTGATACCCTCCTGACGCATCAAGCGGGTTAAAAAGTCATAGTCTGTTTCAGCGGACTGCATGATAAAAGGACGTACATCATAATCTTTTTGCAGTCCACTCAGATCAAGGCTAAGACTGGCGGCAAACAGTGCACTGCGTTGCTGCCACTCTCTAAATATACTTTCAATCACATCGATTGCAGATTTAGCCATAAATACCCGACTGTTACGTCGGTATTTCCACAGTACAGTCGGATCTTCAAGTGTAAGTTTATAGAGTGTAAGAGAACCATCTGATTCCCCAACTGCAGCATGGCTGATGAGCCCTGTAGTACGTACGAGTGTTCCACGATCTGTCACCGTGTCCACCGCGACTTGGCTGCCGATAAATTGCTTAAGGGGAATAGTCGCATCGGTAGACAAGCAGATCAGTTCTGCCTTTATTCCCTTATTTAAAGCATGTTCCCCATCAATACGCTGCAAGAATAATTGCGCATTCAAGGCTGCATTGGAAAACTGAACGTGAATGGCACGTTTTTGGGCACTGAGGCCTAAGCGCTCAAGGGCGCTTTGAATATTATTGAGCATTGTGCTTGAACCACTTTATTTTTAATATCAAAAGGGCCTGAGCCCAAAGTTAAATTTTTATCTAGATTATTCTATGCTTATTGATTTATTTTTCTAGCGTGATCTAAGGTTAATTACTTTAACTTCTCAATAAGATACTGAAAGCATCGTTATTTTTTTAACTTTTATCTGTTTTGAACATAGTCGTTTTTCAGAGAGCTCAATGCACTGCAATAACCAAGAAAAACCTTGCTATAATGCGCCCCCTTTTCAACTCGACGAGATTTACATGTCCCACTCCCACTATGATGTCATCGTCCTCGGTGCAGGCGCTTCCGGATTGATGTTGGCAGCATTGGCCGCAAAGCGTGGACGTCGCGTCTTGGTCTTGGAAAAAGCCAATAAAATTGGTAAAAAAATCCTGATGTCGGGTGGTGGTAAATGTAACTTCACCAATATGGACGTCGAGCCACAGCACTTTATCTCACACAATCCGCATTTTGTGATTTCAGCACTGAGTCGCTATAGCAATTGGGACTTTATCGGCATGGTCTGTGACTATGGCATCGACTATGAAGAACGCCAACACGGACGCTTATTTACCCTCAAAGGGGCTAAACACATCTTGGCGATGCTGCTCGATCAATGCGAACAAACCCAGCGCGTACGCATCGAAACCGATGCTGAAGTGACTGCGATTCAGCTCAACGAAGATCAAAGCTTTCAAGTCCACTCTGCCCAAGGTCGCTTTAGTGCCACCTCCTTGGTGGTGGCCAGTGGTGGTTTGTCGATCCCAACCCTCGGCGGTTCAGGCTTTGGTTATCAAGTAGCAAAACAATTTGGTCATCATGTCTATCCCACTCGCGCAGGTCTGGTGCCATTTACTTTTTCAGATCAATTCAAAGCCGTCACCACGCGTTTGAGTGGCAACGCCTTGGACGTCGTATTGAGCAATAAACTCAATGCCTTCAATGAAGCTTTATTATTTACCCATCGTGGTTTGAGTGGGCCAAGTGCCTTACAGCTCTCGAACTATTGGCAACCCGGTCAGGCCTTTGCGATTAACTTTGTACCACAAATCGACTTAGAGGCTTTTTTCAAACAGAAAAAAAGCCAGCAACCGAAAGTCTTGCTACGTACCTTGTTAAATGAAATGATGCCGAAAAGTGTGGTGCTGGAATTACAACAATTGATTTGGCCGACATTTGCAGATACCGCGATTGCGGAGTTAAGCGATGAACAACTCAAGCACATCGCCCAGCAATTACATACTTATGAAGTCAAACCTTCAGGCACCGAAGGCTATCGGACTGCAGAAGTGACCCTTGGCGGTGTCGATACCACTGAGGTTTCTTCTAAAACCATGCAGAGCCAAAAACAAAAAGGCCTGTTCTTTGTCGGTGAAGTGTTGGATGTCACCGGTCATCTAGGTGGATATAACTTCCAATGGGCATGGTCATCGGCCTATGCCGCCGCACAATATGTCTAATTTATAGCGCTAATAGATTCGCATCGCAGATTGATCGCGCTGCCTGATATTGATCGTTCAGTTGCTGTGGATGCAACGGGCACGAGCGACTTGGATTTAAGCCCAGAGATACACTGACCTTAAGTCAGCGGCTTGGTTGAGGATTCAGGCTGTTGTATATCGGATAGCGAATCTTGCGTGTGCGGATTCGAGGTCAAAGATGCTGTATCAGCCGTATCTTGAGGCTGTGGCGGCACTGGATCGGTTTTCGGGACTTTTTTGTCATGCATAATAAATTTGTAGGCACTGACCAAGAACCCCACCGTGATCCCTGCGATAACGATCGGTGCGATAAACTTATTGGGTTTTCCCTTTGGCATACTCTGCTCCTTCT
>JASLIY010000182.1 GCA_030152675.1 Acinetobacter sp. | reverse complement strand
TGTTGTTGCTCAGTCGAGCGCTCGACCAACACTGGGCTACTCTGTACTAAATCATTCATAGGATTACCTAGTTATTTCTCTAATGTACGTTTTAAAGTTTGGATTAATTTATCACGACTTCGGTCTAAATCCGCAATTGTGGCACGATCCTGCTGTGCATTGCTTTGTTTCAAATGATATTGCCAAGCCGGAATCAACACTTGCTGTGCTTCTTTAAAGCGATCAATCAACCCCATGGCCAACTGTTGGCTGAGTTGCATTTGATTCATGGCGATATCATGACTGGACTGTAAAGTACGCAAGGTATGGGTTTTCTTCGACAGTCGCTCAGGAAATTGATCCAAGGGATGTTGGTTTTTGACAAAATTGGGATAGTCGAGCAAGAACTCATCTGCAGCGCGAATATAGTGTGCCATCTGGCTACGCAAGCCCAAGACTTGCTGCAAACGGGACTGTGACTTTTGAATTTCAATAGACAGTCTTTGGCTGAGATGATTGGCTTGATCAATCAGTTGATCTAAGCTTTTCATATAATTGATTTGCCCAGCATCGAACTCGAGATCAATTCCCAGCCACTTCTGCAAGGCATTAAAGCGCCGTGTCTTCAAGCGTTTCTTCGAGGCAGAGAGATGCTGAATAATCTCCGCAATCACCTGACTGAGTTGCTGGGTCAACTGTGGATCAATCGGATGGAGCAAGACCGCCTGCGCTTGTACCACGCTTTCGGCATACTGATTGAGTGCCATCGGCTGTGACAAGACCGGCAACAAATGCTGGCGTTTGATCGACAACAGCTGATGTGAATCCAGTTCAATGTGCTCGAGTGGTGTTAAGGCGGTGATGTGTTGCATAGAAACCCAGTTCAGCTAAGCCAGTGAAGATCAGATCAAGACGCAGAGCAACAGCAGGGTAAATTGCGTGGAACTTACGCATTTCCCTCACAAAATTCTCTAACGCACCGATCTAATATAAACCTTGATGGAGGCACTGTAACGAAAATCAATGTTGCAAATTGCACCTTGCAACAAAAAAGACCGATGCTTCTGCAGCGGTCTTTGATCTGCTGATTTTGAGTGATTGATTTGGCATCCCATGTGTCATACAAACTGGGCGGCCTAGATCGGCTTAAACTCGGCGGCGTAGGTAGACTAAAGCCAACAAACCCAATAGAGCGCCCAAGCCCCAAGCCCCACCTCCACTTCTGGCACTGCTACTCGAACCTGAGTTATTCAGCGTAATGACCGCCTGATTGGAAAGCGCCGCATCCGCATCATAAACCATATAAGTGAGCTTATAGTTAAATGGATCAAGGGTGTTTTTCAGCTGTAATTGAATCTCCCCGCCATAACAAGTTTCTTTGCCATCTTGGCCAGGACAAGGTCCAGTACGTGAGGCCACCACCTTGACCGGATCTGGGATTTTACTAAAACGAATCGCCAAATCTTCGCCCTGCGCATTGCTGTAGTAGCTCGGTTTATTCGGTTTGGTGTTCATCTTACTGACATCGCCATCCCCATCATCATGGGTATGTTGCAGCAAATTGACGCTCAGCAACTGCGTGCTACCTTGCGCCACATAGAGATCAACATTTTTGGCGACTGGCTGAATATTATGAAAGTTGGTGATGATATAAGCCGTGGAGGACTTGGCTGGATTGCCTTTCAAGCTCAGACGATATTCACAAAACTCCGAATCACCAGATGGGGTGATCTTGTCATCAAGGCGATACATCAACACCTGTTTTAACTCAGGGTCCCAGTGACATTTGAGTTGCGGATCAAACTGACCTTGGAATTTATGATCAGGCCCCAGCTTGCCCAAACCCAAAGGCTGAACCTTGACTTCGTAGTTGTCTGCATTCAGATGTTTGACTTGACGTGTGCCATCTGCCAGCACTTGCTCATCGGCCAAGTTGGTACTAAACACATCCACAAAGGCAGTGCGATACATCTGGCGCTGCTCGGTATATTGAATATTGTTTTCGAATTCCTGAACCTGTAAACGATAATACGGCAGGAACTCTGGCTTGGTATTTGGATTGGCCAACAAAGATTTAAACCGTTCCAGACTGGCTTTATAACGATTGATCAAGTCCACCACCGACTGATTGTTCGCCTCAATATTGTTTGCCGTCAGACGGAGCACCTCCGTCGCACCAATATCACAACTATTGGTCTGCTCCTGATCCCCGACAGAGTTGTTGACATTCATCCGAGGGATACCGCGTTGATCCACCGCACTACAGCCCAATTCACCACTGTCGATCAACGGATTTTTGCCATGAGCAACAATCGGGAAATACATCGGCATATAGCCGGTATATTCAGTCAGCAATTGCTTATATGCTTTATAGTCGCTGGTCGGCAATGGGCTTAAGAGCTGATTCATCGGCACTTGGCTGAGATCGACTGATGTTTCTTTCACTGCTTGGAGCTGATCACTTGGAATATCACATTGGTCTGCGCCTGCGGCCAAGTGCAAAGCGTTGCGACTCAAACTGATATTGGCTGTTTTCACTTCGGCAATATTGCCATGCGCATAACGGCAGGACTGACCCGGTGCGTTATAGGCCAATAGATTAAAGTTTAAAGTTTTCTTCCCAATATCGTTATACAACAAGGTTGAATAAGCCTGATTTTTCACGATGCTGTTACTGACCAAGGTCAGATCTGAATCCGCATCCAGCTTGACCTGGCCTTGAGGGGTTACTGAACTAAACTGAATAATGCTGCCACGATTGGGATCGGCTATATTTTCCGTTATGGTGTTGGTGCTTAAGTTGGCTGATGTTTTTCCACAAAAGGCAAAAGCACTCTGACTGTTCGCCGAGCCATTTCGCACCACACTATAATGGCTCAAGGCCACACGGCGTGGGGTATAAATTAAATTATCCGAACAGGTCATCGCCAAGACACTGCCCACTTGGGCCTGATTGTTATTCAGGTTGCCGCGGACCGCGGTCAAACTACTGCTATTACCGTTTAAAAAGATCGCACCACCGGCTTGGGCTTGGGCGTTATAGATGGAGACGTTATTCAACTCCAAACTGCCCCCGATATATAATGCGCCGCCGACATTGTCACTATAGCCATCATGTAGTTCGAGATCTTGCAGTGACAAGGCCGGATTGTTTAACTCTGTGGTGTTGATGATACGGTTCTTAGCGACTGCACGAATCGATGTTTTCAGCGCTGTCATTGCCGGATATTCATTGGACAACACATCCGGCTTGCTATAGTCCATCGGCGCTTTACCTTGGATCTGCAATGCCACGCGAGGTTGTAACTCTCGTTTGAGTCGATACTCCCCCTCTTGCAACTGAATCAGATTGGTGATGCCATTGCTGGTTTGCCCAGCATGGCAGCCGCCATAAGGTTGACGCATGGATGCGGCAGTCACTGCCTCGCGTAGTGAACACTGAGCTGGATTTTCCCCATCCTCATCTTCAAATGTGGTCACATAGATGGTTTTATCTTCTGCTGCCATCAGTGACATGGCCACCAAAACCATCGAAGTCAGTATAGCTTTCTTATAAATTTTCATTCTATTGATGTCCCGATCATTCTCTATTTAGCATGCATCATTGCCTGCCGCGGATGCTGTGTTGCTTGCGCCCGAGCGCTTGGCTGCTCTAATTGGCGCTACACGCTATTTCATCCAACGACGTAATCCCACCAGTCCGAGCAATCCCAGCAGACTCAGCCACCCCGAACTACCGCCAGAGGTTTTGGCTTTCTTGTTTTCAAAATCATTCGGGGGACTTTGTACGATGCGCACAGGCACTTCGATATAGGGATAACGTGAATCGCTAAAGCGTGTGGTGGTGGTCACGATCAAGACTTTAAATTCATCTAGACCATGCCAATGACCATTTGGCACATAAGTCAGCTCACCTTCTGCATCAATCGTGGTCCTGCCTTTGGAAGGCGTGCCGGTCTGGACCACTTTCATGCAACCAGGTTGCCAAGGCTGTGCATCGGGTTGATCACCCAACAGCGCCTTACACTGTTCGGCAGGCAACAACTCACCATCGAGCAGTTGCTCGGTCAAGTTCATTTTCGCCACCTGACCATATAAGATATCTTCAGCTGCCAGTGACACCACACTCGGATCGACACTCAGCTCAATCGCACCGCGATCACACAGCTCAGGCATGCTTGGACGGGCTTTAGTGCGCTGATCACCATCTCGACTACAGGCCATCAATTGACTGCCCGCACGTGGTCCACGATTGACAATCGGCGAATCACTGAGTTGTCGATAAGAGGCCAACAAGCGCGGCTTGAAGTAACCCAACAGTGTATTGGCATCATCCTTGAACGGACATAAGATCCCGTCTGAGCTGCGATCACATTGACCTTCGAGATCGGTCCCTGCCACAAGTTGGATCTTGCCCAAGGCTTGAGAGAGTTCCCCGCCACAACCTTGACCATATAAGTTATTGCTGATCTTTTGCGGATCGCCACCCGCAATGACACGGCAGTCTTCGCTACCGTTCTGCGCCAGAATACTGTTGGCGAGGTTGGCACGCTGAAATGGCGCATTAAAAATTAAGCCTTTGCTATTGCCCAACATGGTGATGTTATTCACTGACATGCTGTCATAGACTTTGGCGACATAACCGGTGTTATTGAAGATTGTGCTGTTGCTGATCCCACGTACAAAACCTTCACCAATGCTTTTTAATTGTTCTTCGGTAAATGGTTTTTGAATATCCAATATCGCGGCATCGGCTTGGGTGACGCTGTTATCACGGATCAAACTGCGTAATAACAGAAACTGCGGCAACTCACTATAAATCACCGCACCCTCAGCCGCATGGTTGTCTTTGAGCAGGCTGTCTGTGATCAAACTCGAACTGAGTGCTTCTCCTTCCTGCACCTGAGCTGCGTTATAAATCGCACCGCCTTTTTGCGCATTGCCTTGTAACAACTGGCCATACTGAATCACGATATTTTCACGGTTATAAATCAGGCCGCCTTTGTCCACGCATTGAGTTTGTTTGCAGCCTTTAAGACTGAGCTCAATCAAGTTGACCAAGATCGGTCCAGGCTGAACCGGTTCTTGGCCAACTTCAGGTGCTTCTGCAGGCCCACGTTCAATCCAAAACAAACGTCCTTTGCCGATCATTTGAATCACAGCATTGTTTCTACCACGCACATTTTCATTTAAGTCACTGCTGTATAAGGACTGGATCGTGACGTTTTTCGAAATTTTAATCTGTTGATTGAGCTTATATTCAGTATTGGCTTGCAGCAAAATAGTGTTCTGTGCACCCTTACCGCCACAACCATGTAAAGGCGTTTCTGGCATTCCTTTGTTGACATAGTCGATGGCATTGCGCAACGAGCACTGCTCACCGCCGCTGAGATCTTCTGTGGTGGTTACGGTAATACTGGCACTGTACGCATGAGTTGCCAGACACAATAATCCTAAAACGATGCCCTGCTTGAGCATTGTATTCTCCTTAATACTTTATATTTATTTTCTGCCCACAAAAGTGTAAGACTGAATCAGTGTTTTGCGTACTCTGTCACAAACAAAAAAATATCTCAAGGCATTAGAGGCCTGAGATATTTTTATTGTGACTATTGAAAAGACTTAAAACTTGTAGACCAACTTGGACTTATTGACGATATTCATCGATCAATGCATAAATCTGCCTGATGGTGGCAAGAGAGAGTTTGAGTTTTTCGCCTTGGAGGAGTTTTTCCAACTGATCCATGCATTGCAACAAGGCACTGGTCTGATGTGGACCATGGTTGAGCAGATAATCAATAATCTGTGCATCGAAGTGTAGACCACGGCGGGTTAACACGGACTGCATCAAGGCTTGGCGATCGGCCAAAGACTCGCCATTGGGTACATGTACACTGACCGCTTGATTGAGGCGTGAACGTAGATCAGACAGTTCTAGCTTAAGCTCTTTCGGTGCAAAGCGCGATGACAAGACCAATTGACCCCCACTCTGATTGTGGTTGTTGATCAAATGAAAAACCGCTTTTTGCCAATGTGGGACACCGATGATGGCTTCGATATCATCCAAAGCCACCAAATCATAGCTTTCCAATGAAGTGATGGCTTCAATCGGTGCATCGAGCAACTCAAGCAACGAGACTTTAATCGCAGACTTGCCCGTCTCTAAATACGAATCACAAATCGCCGTCAATAAATGACTTTTACCACTGCCTGCCGGCCCATAAACATAAAAACGATTCAATAAACCGGTATGAAGTTGGCGAATGGCGTCAATGACTGACGCCCAACCTGGACCAGAAAAATCACTAATCCGAGCATCGAGCTGAGGTTCGATATTCAACTGCAATTGACGCATCGATGTGTCTTATCCCCAAAGTTTATTGATGTGGCGCTTCATCCGAGGCGTTGCTTGTATCTTGCTGCTTTTTAACTTCAATATCAAGATTAACCTGTTCACTTTCAACCACGACATGTTTATTTTGACCTTCATGATCTATCGTCACGCTAACAGGTTGATAAAATTGACTCTGTTCATAGCTATGATGCAAGTGCCTTAACAGTACCACAATCACTGCAGCAACAGGCAAAGCAATCAGCATGCCCAAGAAGCCTCCCAATTGCGCACCGGCCAAAACAGCGAAGACCACGGCAACTGGCGAGAGGCCGATTTTATCTCCCAATAAAAAGGGTTGCAGTACATAACCTTCGACCACTTGACCCACCAAGAACACCAATCCCACCAAGGCCAAATGCGTCCAATCCAAACCGAACTGAAAGAAGGTCGCCACCACCGCAGCGATGATCCCAACCCCAAAGCCCAGATAAGGAATGATACTGGCCAAGCCCGCGATCATGCCGATGATCAAGCCCACTTCTAGACCGACCAACTCCAGCCCCACAGCATAAATAATCCCCAGCAGCACCATCACCAAGAACTGACCTTTGACGAAAGCGCCCAATACATTATGACATTCGTTGACAATGGTCAGGGTTTTCTCTTCATAAGGACGTGGAATCAAATTCTTTAGCTTCAACAACATCCGATCCCAGTCGAGCAGGAAGTAAAAGGCAATAATCGGCATCAACACCACAGTGCCGCCAATTTGAATAAAGTTCAGCCCCGATTGCAGCAAGGGCAAAATCATGGCCTGAATACTATCTACACTATAGTTGGTTTGCACATAGTCCATGACCACCTTGGACATTTGCTCACTGTCGATTTCCATGCGTTCGACATTAAAGGTACTAGAGACCCACGGTAAAAATGTATGGTTGATCCAATGAATCCCTTTGGGAATACTGTCACGGGCATACATGAGCTGTTTCCACACCAACGGCACCAGAAACCACACTGCCCACGTTACAATCACGCCAATACCAATCAGCACGTTGCCGATCGCCAACCAGCGCGGTATAAATTTGGCCTGTTTGGCCACCAAAGGATTAAATAAATAGGCAATAAAAAATGCCCCAACAAAGGGGATAACAACTGGTTTTAGCAGGTATAAAATCCATAAAAATAAGGCGAAACCCACTAAAATTAAAATACGTTTTAATGTTCGATCGTGCATACAACCACGCCTTTTTTGGGTTTATTGATTATAGAAAGACAAATATTTAAATTAAGATAGCATTTTAGCGCAGAATTAACATAAGAGTTTCGTATATTCAGGTATAATCGCCGCGCGAATGCGGAGACTTCATTATGAGCAACACAACTTCTAACTCAAGCACTGGTTTAAGCTATAAAGACGCCGGTGTGGACATTGAAGCGGGCGACGCACTAGTCGATCGAATCAAATCAGTCGCTAAACGAACAACTCGACCAGAGGTGATGGGTGGACTCGGAGGCTTTGGTGCCCTGTGTAAAATCCCAAAAGGTTATGAAGAACCTGTACTCGTCTCAGGAACAGACGGTGTCGGTACCAAATTACGTGTAGCACTGAACCTTAATCGTCACGATACAATCGGCCAAGATTTGGTTGCGATGTGTGTTAACGATCTCTTGGTCTGTGGCGCGGAACCTTTATTCTTCCTCGATTACTATGCGACTGGTCACTTAAACGTTGATGTTGCTGCTGATGTCGTAACAGGAATTGGTCAAGGCTGTGAACTTGCTGGCTGTGCATTGGTCGGTGGTGAAACTGCTGAAATGCCGGGCATGTACGAAGGCGAAGACTACGATCTCGCTGGCTTCTGTGTCGGTGTGGTTGAACACAGTAAGATCATTGATGGCACGCAAGTCAAAGCGGGCGACGTCTTGATCGGTGTGGCCTCTTCGGGTGCACACTCCAACGGTTATTCATTGCTACGTAAAATCATTGACGTGAAAAACATCGACCTCACCCAAATCATCGATGGCCGTCCATTGGCAGATGTGGTGATGGAACCAACACGGATCTATGTTAAATCCATGTTAGAACTGTGCAAAAAAGTCAATGTGCATGCCATGGCGCACATCACGGGTGGCGGCCTTCCGGGTAACTTGCCACGTGTACTTCCAGATGGCGCACAAGCAATCGTCAATGAATCTTCTTGGCAGTGGCCTGAACTGTTCAAACTTTTACAACGCGAAGGCGGTGTAGAACAGTTTGAAATGTATCGCACCTTTAACTGTGGTGTGGGCATGGTGGTGGTGGTCGATGCTGCTGATGCAGATCAAACCATTACATTGCTCAACGCGATGGGTGAAAAAGCATGGAATATGGGTCAGATCGTAGACAATGCTGCATCTATCGCTGGCGCTGATGAGAAAGTTCGGGTTATCTTTGCCGAATGAAAATAGCGGTTCTTATTTCAGGTCAGGGCAGTAATTTACAGGCCCTGATCGATGCAAATCTCTCTGGTGAATTGGTCGGCGTCATCTGCAACAAAGCAGACGCCTACGGCCTGCAACGTGCTCAACGTGCAGGCATCCCAACCGCCGTGATCCAACATAAAGACTATCCTGATCGCGAAAGCTTTGATGCACAGATGCATCAACAGTTGTTAGATTGGGACGTCGACTTGGTGGTCTTGGCTGGCTTTATGCGTATCCTGAGTGCCGGCTTTGTCCATGCTTGGCACGGCAAAATGATCAACATTCACCCCTCTTTACTGCCCTACTACAAAGGCATGCACACCCATCAACGGGTGTTAAACAGTGGTGATGTTTTTCATGGTTGTACCGTGCACTATGTGACGCCAGAACTCGATGCTGGCCCTGCACTAGCGCAGAGCGTATTACGTGTTGGCATCCATGATGATGTACAGACCTTGGCACAGCGTGTACATGCTCTAGAACACTTCATCTACCCGCAAGTGGTGGAATGGATCTGTACCCAAGTCATCGCACATCACGCGGATGGCAGCGTCAGCTATCGCAACCAAGCACTCGAAAAACCGATCCAATTTAGTCAGCTCTAATCCTCTTCCCTCTCTAAACCCTTTTCCTTGCGGAGAAGCTCGGGATAAGAAAAAGCCCTTCTCCTTATGGACAAGGGCTTTTTTAAACCTCAGCCTGTGTCCAGTTTTAGTTGACCACTACATATAGTTAAAATATTTTTAAAGTTGTTGTATAACCTAATGTGCGTTCAACAGGCTTAATGCCCCATTGTTTTTTATATTCAATAACGCCGCACTTACCTCCATCGCTTGAGGAATATGAAAATTCTTTGACTAAATCTGCCTTTTCACATGAAAATGTTGCATGCGCTTCATTATTTTTAAACTCAAAGTGAGTTAACTTAGATTTCGAAATACATGTAGCACCTATTTGATGAAATCCTGTCGCTATATATGGTTTATTTCCCCGCTTTCTAGCAGGAATATAATTAGACTGTTCCTCGCTAATTAATTTAATTAAATGTGTGTCCTTTTTATCTAAGCTAAGATAGTGACACATACTACTCACTGCATTACGTTGAACCATCGAATTTGCAAAAGATAAAGTTTTATAAGTGTTGTAAAAACGAATCAATGAAAAATCCTGTTTTACCGTATGAAAAGGTTCAGGATATTTTTTCATTAGATAACGAACTTCGTTATAATCAACAAACAACCAATACCCTAAACCAATGAGCGCAACAGTAAGAAAAACTTTCCTTATATTCATGGTATTTTCACCGACTTAGTAAGGGCGTTTTTGTACCATCTTTTTTATAATCAAAATGGAATTTTCTCATATAAACTGTTTGCTTGATTTTGTTGGCTTATTACAGGTTGAGTGCTTGATTTTGAGGAAGTCGAATAATTAGCCCCCTGACTCTCACCAACAACGTGAGACTGTTGAGGTAAAACTCTTGCTCCACAGCTTAATACATCATCTACATAAGCCACAGGCTTACCGTCAAAAATGACATGGTTATGGCTTGGTTGTACGGTTGACCATACTTTACATTTAGGACAAAAGTGACCATCACCAGCACGAACAAAAAGATTTCCTTCTTGAGAACTTCTCATCTGAGTTGATGGAATCCGACCACCATGGTCAGTTGGAGCATTATGGATGGCAAAACCTTTCATTATTATTTTCCTTAATTCTTGTTTATTCAACTTAACTTTTCTTGGCTGAAATCACCTTGTTCGGCGAACGTCCACATACGGCTCGTTGGAGAAAACAGGGCAAGTTGATCATTCATCTCAAACTTGATTTGATCTATTGGAACAATTGAAATTGCTTTAATCGCTTGTTTGGCTAATGTCGCAAGTTCCTTATCTGATTTGTTGTTAATGATGTGAATAGAGCGTAGGAACTCATCTGATGTGATTTCATTCCAATATTCTCTTAAAGCCTTAAAAATATAATCATCAAATTGAATCGTTATATGTTGGTTGGGTTCAGAAGTATCAACATTACTAAAACTTGTAGGAATTAAACTCATACGAG
>JASLIY010000338.1 GCA_030152675.1 Acinetobacter sp. | reverse complement strand
TTCGCGCTGTTGGTTGTGTGGGGTTACCCATGTGAGAGTAATTCATCGCCAGCTCATTATTCGAAAATCCCTCGACTTGCGTAGTCGGGGGATTTTTTTATGCGTGGAGTTTAGGATTGGGATTTATGATTGAGGGCTGGTAGGACCTAGATTGGGTTTTGAATTTTAGAAGTTAGAAGAAGGCTTTAACACTGATCAGAGTGCGGTAAATCCCCCATAGAATTGGAATTCCTACAGCTAACCAAGCCAAGATGACCCAAACGGTCTGTGTTTGTTCTTGTGTATGCGCGGGGAGCGCGGATTGAGTGCTATTGCTCAGGGCTTGGTCTTGATCGCGCATAGATTGTTGTTCAATTGCAAGCTCCTGATCTGTCATGAAGTATTTTGCATTGATCGGGCGAATACATAGGTTGGCGACTAAACCAATCACCAGTAATGCAGCCAAGATATACATGGTTTGATTGTAAATTTGGCTGGTTTGTAAACCTAAACTGATTTGATAGTCACGCATGTTGTTCACCAACACTGGACCTAAGATCCCCGCTGTAGCCCAAGCGGTTAAAAGCCGACCGTGGATCGCACCGACCATTTGCGTACCAAATAAATCTGCTAAATAGGCCGGTAGCGTTGAAAATCCTCCACCATACATGCTGATCACGATACAGATACCTGCGACAAAAAGTGCTTTGCTGCCTGCTTGGGCTGCCAGTGGAATGCTGATATAGAGAATTGCACCTAAAATGAGAAATACACTATAAGTGACTTTACGGCCTAACTGATCTGAAAAGCTGGCCCAGAAAAAGCGTCCACCGATATTAAATAAGCTCAATAGTGCGGTAAAACCGGCAGCGATCGCCGCAATAGCAGTTAACTGATCGCTATCAAGTTGAGAAAAACTTAGTTTTAGGCCAATTAATTGTCCTGCAAAGACCTCTTGCAGCATGGGGGAGGCGATCCCTAAAATACCAATACCTGCAGATACATTCATACAGAGCACTAACCACACCAACCAGAACTGTGGAATGCCCCAGACTTTTTTGACATGTACATGCTGCTGAGTGATCAAGCGATTGCTGTTGGTATTTTTCGGAGCTTGCCAGTGAGCAGGTTTCCAATCAAGCGCTGGGATGCGGTACATCAGTGCGCCACAGATCATAAATACGGCATAGATCAGTGCCAAGCAAACAAAGGTGGATGCAACGCCAGGATTGGTGGCTGTGGCAAAGTGTTTCATCAGGTCGGAGGCTAAAGGTGAACCAATCATTGCACCACCGCCAAAGCCCATAATGGCTAAGCCTGTGGCCATACCACGTCGATCGGGAAACCATTTGATCAGTGTGCTGACTGGAGAGATATAACCCAGTCCTAGTCCGATGCCGCCGATGATGCCAGACCCAATCAGCATCATCCAAAATTGATGTAAATAAATCCCCAGCGCTGAAAAGAGCATACCACCACACCAACACAAGGCGCTGAGTAAGCCAACGCGGCGTGGACCCACGCGTTCTAGCCAACCGCCCCACAGCGCAGTAGAACTGCCCAAGAGTATAAAGAATAAGGTGTACATCCAACCGAGCGTGGATATTTTCCAATCACAGTTGGTGGTAAAGAGTTGATGCCAAAAACCAGTGCCAACAGGGCATTCTATGACGTGATCCATACCTAGGGCTTTGGAAAGAGGTAACCAAAATACTGAAAAACCATAGGCCATGCCAATACAGAGGTGAATCGCCAATGCTGCTGGGGGAACCAGCCAACGGTTGTAATGCGCTGGGGCGATAATCCTTTGTTTTGATAGAAATGGAGCTTTGTTCGAATTTTGATTGGACATGTGAGCGACTCCTAATCATGCTATCCCTGCATGTATTGTTATTTGGGGGGAGGCCATCAATGAATAATTTTAATGACTGTACTTATTGAATGATACGAAGTATTAAAACAATCGGATTATGCGTGCATCTGCTTGGATTGATATTTTTATGTCGTTCAACTCAATGGCAGTGCTTATAGTTAAGAACTTTTTTAAATGATTGAAATATATTTATTGTAAAACTGACTGTATTGCTCAGCGCTAAGATGCGCAAAGCATCAATGATGCCGAGGAAAAAAGCGCTTGTGTTGACTACAGGATGGCAACACGAAGATGCTCAATGCATTCAATTAAGTTTTAAATAAACCTTTCAGGGTTTGGTTGCTCAAGTCGTTGGAGCTTGAGGCATTACAGCGTGGATGGAGGGAGGGATATCGCCACGCGGAGGGGGCTTTGTTTTATAGGATATGAGTGGGACATGTTGCGCAATAAAAAAAGCCAGTCTTTTGAAGTCACTGGCTTTTTTACAGTAATGATGTTTGAGTTTAGATAAATACATACTTCATCAAGGCTGCATAGAGTACCCATAACACCACGAGTGCTACGATCGGCTCTGCGATCTTGGCCCAAGTCGGTTTGAGTTCGACCCCTGCTGGGGGGGCAACAACTTCAACATCGTGCTGTGCCTGTTGTGTTTGAACCATTTGATTAAACTCCTTTAATGTTTCGTCGAATGATACGCTTTCTTCCACGATAGGTTGAGAGCCGATCAGTTCATTTAGATTGTTTACTGACCAAACCCAATCTTTGGCCTGACCTGAGAGGTGTTCGATCTGTCCCAAGAGCAATTCACGTAGTCCATTTTGACCATAATTCCCAGTATCATCGAGCTGCTTAAGTTCTTGAAATTGGAAGGCCAAGATTTCACTGCTGCAATGTTCAAATTCAGGCAAACTGAGTTCGGACTCATTCTTAATCGAGGTGGTGAGGTGCCGTGCCACTTCCTGAATATACAATTGATCTTGGGATTGGATTTCCTGATAAATTTTTTGTGGATCTTCGCGCCACAAACTAATAATTTTGCCCAAAGTGAGGACATTAATTTCGAATAGATTGGCTTGACGCTGTTCTATTGTTTGATTTTGCAAGAGCTGAGGCTTTTGTATCTTTATCTGCTCAGCAAAATAGTGTACGAGATCAAAAGCCATTATCTACTCCAAAAAGGCTAATCTAAAATTCTTAAGCTTGGTTTTTTCTTGACTGTTTCTGGTTCTTTCGTTTCTTTAGTATCGGATTCTAAAGCATTTTCTGTGGCTTTAACATTGGCATATTCGTCAGGATCAAAGAATAAACCTTGTCCATTTTCCCGAGCATAAAGTCCAAGCACTGCGGCAAAGGGCACATAGATATCTTTGGACACACCACCAAAACGAGCAGAAAAGCTGACCGCATCATTGCTCATTTGGAAACGATGCACAGCATGTGGTGCAATATTGAGTACAATCTGACCATCCTGAACAAACTGATTTGGCACATCGGTAAAGGGTTGTGTGGCATCGACCAAGAGATAGGGGGTTAAATTGTGGTCGCAAATCCATTCATAAATCGCCCGGCTCAAATAGGGACGAGTTGGATTGAGGTTGAGTTCAGATTCAGACATTCAAAAATACTCTATTGAGGTGTTATAAATTCACGATAGCGATTCTGTTCTTCTGCCGTCAGGGATTTTAAAAATGCAGGACGACTAAAAATACGCTGGCAATACAACAGGATAGGGCGGCATTGCGATGTGGGCAATACGATGCCCATCTGTTTCAACCGTATGAAAATTGGTGCCAACATGCAATCTAAAATTGTAAAACTTTCAGACATGAAAAATGGATAATGTTGGAACAGTGGCGTGAGTGAAACAAGGGTATCTGCCAATTGTTTTTGTGCTTTACGTTTGGCTTGCAGATCTAAGCTGTCCGGATGGCGCAGCATGACATCGGCCAACTTAAACCAATCTTGCTCAAAACGCCAAATATACTGACGTTGCTCCGCACGCGGTGCAGGTGCATCGGCATAGAGTTTATTTTGTCGGTAACGGTCATCGATATATTCTGAGATGATGCTGGCCTTAAAGAGCTTGAGCTCATTTTCGATCAACATCGGCAATTGGTTATAGGGATTGAGGCTTGCCAAATCCTCATCCTCGTCATCGACCAAAATAAGATGATATTTAATCTGTTTTTCGGCAAAGACAAAGCGTAGCCAATGCGAGCGAAAGTCATCAGCATGGCTATAGAGTGTAACGCCTTGAAGTGGTGCGGGTTCGACGGACATATACTCAAACTAAGCGGGTCAATCAGAT
>JASLIY010000306.1 GCA_030152675.1 Acinetobacter sp. | reverse complement strand
ACAGACCCTAAGCTAAAAAATTCATGTCATAATGGCGCAGCCAATCGTGAGCTGGGCTAGATTTAGTTCAACTCATTGTTTATTCAATTTTATCGTTAATGATTAGGACAACTTCCATGCGCGCGAGTCGCTTTTTATTTTAAAAGTTAATAGAAAACCCAAGTGATGCAGAGGTGATTTCACACCAGCTGATGTTAAGAGCGGGGATGATTCGTAAATTGGCTTCTGGTTTATATACTTGGTTGCCGATGGGTATACGCGTGTTAAATAAAGTGGAAGCCATTGTTCGCGAAGAAATGAATCGTGCCAATGCGCTTGAAGTGTTGATGCCCGTGGCACAACCGGCCAGCCTTTGGCAAGAGTCTGGTCGCTATGTTGAATACGGCCCAGAACTTTTACGCTTTAGCGATCGTCACAACAACCCCTTCGTGCTTGGACCAACCCATGAAGAAGTGATCACGGATCTCGCGCGTAATGAGCTAAAAAGCTATAAGCAACTGCCGATCAATTTTTATCAAATTCAAACCAAATTCCGTGACGAGATCCGCCCACGTTTCGGTGTGATGCGTTCACGTGAATTTATCATGAAAGATGCTTACTCTTTCCACATCAACCAAGCATCGCTACAAGAAACCTATGACGTCATGTATGACACCTATTGTCGTATCTTTGGTCGTCTAGGACTTAACTTTAGACCGGTTCAAGCGGATACCGGTTCGATCGGTGGATCTGGCTCACATGAGTTCCATGTCCTCGCGTCAAGCGGTGAAGACGATATCGTGTTCTCAACCGAATCAGACTACGCGGCCAACGTAGAAAAAGCAGAAGCCATCAGCTTAGAAACCCGTGCCGAACCGAGCCAAGCGCTTGAAGTTGTCGCAACACCGAATCAAAAAACCATTGCTGATGTTGCAAGCTTCCTCAACATCGAGCCAAAAAACAGTGTTAAAGCACTGTTGGTACAAGGTAATGTCGATGCGGAAGGTCAAGTTCCAGTTGTGGCACTATTTTTACGTGGCGACCATGAACTAAATGAAATCAAAGCTGAAAAACATGCTGCGATTGCTGCACCGCTAACGTTTGCCACCCAAGAGCAGATCGATGCACTTGGCCTATGCACCGGCTTTGTCGGCCCGCAAGGTTTAGTTGAAAAAGGCATCACCGTGATCGTGGATCGCGCAGCAGCTGTCTTGTCTGACTTTGTCGCTGGTGCCAACCAACTTGACCAACACGCCAAAGGCGTGAACTGGCAGCGTGATGCGCAGTTTACTGAAATCTTTGATCTACGTAATGTGGTCGAAGGTGATCCATCTCCAGATGGTCACGGCGTGCTTCAAATCAAACGTGGTATCGAAGTCGGTCATATTTTCCAATTGGGTCAAAAGTACTCGGAAGCCTTGGGGTGTACGGTATTGGGTGAGCAAGGCAAACCTGAAACTGTCTACATGGGTTGCTATGGAATCGGCGTAACACGTGTTGTGGCTTCTGCCATCGAGCAAAACTTTGATGACAAAGGAATCTTGTGGCCTGCTGCGATCGCGCCATTTGAAGTCGCGATCGTACCCATGAATGCACACAAATCACCACGCACCGTCGAAGCTGCTGAAGCTTTATATGCTGAATTAAGCGCGGCTGGCTATGATGTGCTACTCGATGATCGTAACGAGCGTCCTGGAGTGAAATTCTCGGATCTCGAATTGATCGGTGTGCCGCATCGTATCGTGATCGGTGAGAAAGGTCTTGACGCAGGTACTTTTGAATACAAAGGCCGTCGTGATGCTGAGTCTGTGAATATCGACAAAGCAGCACTCTTGGCGAAACTCGCGAGCTAATCCCTCGAACCCCAGTCATACAACAGACACAAGTCGTAAAAAATCCCGCAATTGCGGGATTTTTTTATGGCTCAACACAGCATTCTAAAATTTAAATGGTGTATCGCGCGGTGTAATCGACAGTTGCGTATCTAAACGTCCACCGGTAATCGCCAACTCCCCCAGACGTTGCGGTTGACCAACACTGATCAACTTATTGCTGTCCACGGTTGCAGGATAGAGATTGACGTCTTTGGCTCTAAATACCCCATCTACGCTTTTATTGGGGTTAAATAAAAAGCTGTAATGAAATCCAACATTGTCTTTGTTGATGATCAAGTTGTTATCAAATCCAATACTGCCGGACAAATTATCCAAGCCTAAGGTTGAGCCATCGGTATCGACGATTTGAATGGCATTGTTCATTTTCTTTGTGGCATCGAGTTGCATGATGCCCACGATATTCAACGCATTCACACCATCTACCAAGTCTTTTTGATTACTGATGGCCGCACGTGGAATCAAGGCAAAATTCATCGAACCTGCCAAACGTACCTTAACCGCAGCCAAGACATCATAAGGCTTGTTAAAGTTATCCGAAGGTGCATAACAGCCGCCGGTGGCTGGACAAGATTTATATTTGGCACCCGGCAAATAACCCGCCGCAAACTGCGCAGCCATGATCATCTTCAAGTCCGGCATACTGACGTTGACTTGGCCATTTTCAAAACCGATGCTGCCATAGCCATTGAGTAACATATCGATATTACGCAAGCCAATATAGTAATCCGTCGGGGTCACCATCCCATTGGCATAGTTACTGTTATCCGCGCCATCAATCAATAAGATCGAGGTGGATTTGGAGCCGTCCTGACTCACGCCTTGGGTACTGATCGAAGCACTGAAGCCGATCCGTTCCGAACCCGTGACCGGTGTTAGGACTGGAACGCCTTGACTGTTCTTGGAGACCACCACATCATTGACGCCATCCGACTTTTTGCCAAAGAATGCCGCGTTGGCATTTAAATTGTGAATCGGCATACCCAAGCCCCATTTGGCGGGTGTCGCAGAAGGCAGCTTACTTGGATCTGTTACATCTTTGCTTGCAATAAACTGCCCCCGGCGTGACAAGGCCATATAGTCGACATTGCGCAATGAAATCACAGCACTATAAGGATTGACCGAACTGGTATTGGCAATGGTTTGTACAAAGTCCGCAGCCGTGGCAATCGGTGCTGCCCCAGTCCCCTTGTTGGTGCCTAAAAAGGTTTGAGTCAATGCTTGGTTGACCGGCAGCTTAATTTGGTGACTATCGACCAAGTTGATATACACCCCATCCATCGCCAATCCGGCACGCTCGCTGGTCAAAGCCACATCGCCACGCTCATCGCCCTTGATCCCGGTTCGAGTCCGTAGTGCGGTGATATTTTCAAAGCGAATACCATAACTAAAACCGCCCGCCCCACCCAGTTCTAGCGAGGTGGCATTGCTGCCGAGTTTGTCTAAATCATTGGTAAATTCACCGGCTATTTTAAAGCGAATCCCCGTAGAGCCAGCGATGGCATTGTTGCTTTGCTGCACGCCATTGCCATTTTTGACATTGGCATTACCCAATAGATCCGCACCACTTGCTGAACCGAACTGCACCAAGCCATTGATCATACGGCCACTGGCACCTGCACGCAGTAGACCACGATCATTCACGGTCAATTCAAAATTAAGCCCCGGCTTAGCCGTGATCTCATCACGAATAAAATCAGCAAAGCCATCACTGCCCGACTTGAGCGAGAAGCCATTCACCGGATCAATATACATATAGCTCAGGGTCTTGAGATTGATATTCAGGTCTTTCATCGCCAAAATATTTTCTTTGCCGGTCTGATCTTTTTGCGCCAATCCCAACTGCATATTTTTGATACTTAGATCAAAATAGGCTTTGGAATTTTGGTTAAATAAACCATTGGTGGTGAGCAAATTAAAATGAATCGGATCATAAGACTCCACTCGCAATCCGCCCATCGAAGCATCCTGTTCGTTGCACTGTCCGGCTTGGCAGATCTTAACGCTCTCCGTGGTCAGCTTACCCAAGGTGGATTTGAGATTTAGGTTGATCCCAGCCGTAGTATTGGCTTGTGAAGTCGAAGAGTAAGTATCGAACTTAAGCTCAGCACCGAGTTGCTGATCACTCGGCAGCGCACCGCGACTGATATTGACATTGCCCAGTCCAGCTTTGAGTGCTTGCTCCCCCTCACCGTTGGCCTTGCCAGCTTGGTCAATCCACGCCACTTCATCAATCTTGACCTCGCTATAGCCAATATTCATGCTGATGCCGTCTTGCCCATTGATGGCACGTAAGTCTTGATCACTCATGGCTTGCAGCGCGTGTGCATTCGACATCGCAGCCATTACACTCAAACTCAGCAGCGACAGAATGACTTTTTGTGGTTGCGGTGCTGTTTTTGCTCTGTGTTGCTTGTGCTTCATCGTTTCATCCTTGGAATCCGTCGTCATACTTCATGTCCATTGCTGCACTGAGATGCAATCGCGAACGCCTAGCAGCGTGGATGACTGCCATCACAACTAAATACCATGACCTTGCCATTCAAAGCCAAATTGCCGTGGATCATCATGCCGGTAAAACCGACTTCTTTATTTTTATCGAACTGTGAGGATTTGCCGCTGTTCATATCAGCTGCCGCACTCGAATAGGTATTGGCTTTGAGATAACCATGATCCGCAGCATTGGCACTGGTGCCGGCATCAATACTTGAGCTTTGGAAGTTATCTTGCTCAATCGACAGGGCATCAAAACCAAAGTTGCGAATCTGAATCGGCATCGCGGCTGAAAAGCTCAACTGCATTGATGGTTTAAGAATTTCAACATTGTCTTTATTGCGATAACGCAGATCGACGCCATCCAAACCTAGTTTCTGGATATTGAGACTGCCCTGTACGCCCTTAAACACCAACCATAATTTACGGCCAGAATTACTGTCCGGCTTACTCCAAGAAAGCGCAGTATCACCCGCTTGCTGCTGCACATAACGTTTGTTGAGACTTAAGGCAATATGACAGTACGCGCGGTCTTGACATAGATTGGTATCAAACTCACCGTTTCGTGTTTGGTTCAATGCCAACTTTAAGGCGAGATCGGCGCCAGCCTGACCTTGAACTTCACCCAAAGCCTGATTGTCGAGTGCAACCAAACCAGCCTGTGCGCCACTGACAGCACTGAGCAGCCCCCACAACAAAAATATTTTTTTCATTCTGATGCTGCTCCTTTATAGACCTTTGGTGGTGATTTTCATGTGCTGAATCAACACACCATCAATGACGCCTGAGCCCATGTTATGTGACACGGTTGCAGGGTTGGGCACCGTATTTTGTAGGTATTTGGGCGCACCAAAAGAAATCCCGATCGCATCTGCCCCTTTATAGGCACTGAGTTGATTCTTTGCAGCATCATATTCCGTCGAGCCGATACTGATACTGCTATGCGTGGCGTTATTGCCTTGATAGCCTTTGAGCCCGTTATTACCACATTGATAAATATTGCAGACCGAACCGGTGTAATTGCTATTACTCGGGTTGTCATAGTCGATATAAATCTTGCGATAAATCTCAGCCTTATTGGGGATACGCGCCAACTCAAGACTAAAGTTCTTGCCATCCGATCCCAAGATCAAGGGTTGATAGAGTGAGCCAAGCACTAGGTTGGCATTGAGATTTTGAACAAAAATCCCCTCCGTGGCATCGAAGATCGGTGCCAGCGTATTGTTCATGGCTGGAGTTTCTAAGTTATTGCTATTGCTGGCTTCGCGCGTGCTTAAGCGCAGAATATTTTGTGTGCCTGTGCTACTGCGCAGCCCATGACCATCCCCACTATTGAGTCGAAGTAATGCGGCCACCCCCAAGGTATTGTTGTAAAACACGCTCATCCCATCGCGATTGCTGGCGCCTCCCAAAGTTTGAAAGACTTGCACCCGACTGCCATTGAGACCGAAGTTATTCCAAATGGCTTGTAAGCGTAAACGATTGGCACGACTGGCATCTGAGGTGCCCGGCTTTTCGCCCAAATGATATAAGTT
>JASLIY010000269.1 GCA_030152675.1 Acinetobacter sp. | reverse complement strand
GGTGCTGGACCTAACCCCGTATCGGACTGAGCATCAGGCCTGAGGGGCAGATCGTCGGGCTGCTGTTGCAGCGCCGTGATCTCAGTAGACTGAACAGCAGGCATGTCCGTCTTGAATGCGCCGAGTTCTGAGTGTTCGGCACGGGTCTGTGGCCATGCTGCAAAAAATGCATTCGCCATACGATTGAGCAATGCCTCATCCAGATGTGGCGTCGGCACGTGCTGCTCAGGATCAGGATTCACCACTGCAGGATGCGGGCTGTTATTTAGATTTGATCGAGTAGTCATGATAATGATTAACCTCCACATCCTCTAAAGTGGCCAATGCATCGTCGGTGAGGACTGCAAGTGAGCAATACAGCGAGATGAGATAAGACGAAATTGCCTGACGATTAATGCCCATGAAGCGCACGGAAAGCCCCGGAGATTGTTCTCCGGCCAAGCCCGGTTGAAATAAACCCACGATCCCTTGGCGTTTCTCACCCACACGTAACAAGATGATTTTGGTTTTACCATCTTCGACTGGGATTTTATTGGAGGGAATCAGTGGCACACCGCGCCACGTCATAAATTGGGAGCCAAACATACTGACGGTCGGTGGTGGTACGCCACGGCGGGTACATTCGCGACCAAAGGCGGCGATGGCATCAGGATGAGCCAAGAAAAACCCCGGTTCCTTCCAGACCTTACGTAATAAATCATCCAGATCATCTGGTGTCGGTGGCCCAGTCAAGGTGGACAGGCGCTGCGTTTCTGTGACACTGGCCAGCAAGCCGTATTCAGGATTGTTGATCAGCTCACTTTCCTGACGCTCTTTGATGGTTTCGATGGTGAGACGTAACTGCTCTTTGACTTGGTCGTGTGGACTGCTATATAAATCGGCAACTCGCGTGTGCACATCAAGCACGGTAGAGACACCATTGAGAAAATACTCACGTGGGGCTGCATCATAATTGACAAAGGTTTGCGGTAAGGTGGCTTCGTCACGCTGGGTACAGGCCACTTGAATATCATCGGTATTGGAAACACGGTTTACTCGGTAAATACCTGCTTCAACTGGAATCCATTGCAATAAGTGCGTCAGCCAACGCGGGGTGATACTCGAAAGTTGTGGAACCGTTTTGGTGGCATTGGCCAGTTGTCTGGCCGCATGATCGGTCAGTGCCAGTTGGCTTTTGTCGGTATTTTTAGCCATGACTATTTTTCCTTTTGCTTATTGTTGAGTTGTGGGCGCAGCATTTTTTTATCTGAAATGGTTTAAACGCTATAAATAGTAATTAGTGACTTGATGATTAAGGTTTTTTTTGATTTATCATCGCATCAGAGCGTAGAGCTTTTTGGGCTTTTTTCTAAATATTAATATTGTATAAACCAAACTGGATTGTTGGTTTATTCTTCATAAGATGCGCTTAATCCGCGATCAAGATGAAATGTGAATAAGTGCTGTGGTTTTGATTTTTAATCTTCTTATGCATGTGGTGGCTTGATCTAAGGTCAAAATTTGCTGGCAACGATCAGGCTCGGTGGCACGCTAAAAGCTTCATGAGATTGGTTTTTTTGCAGGGTTTCGGACGGTGACTGTAAAATATGACTTTTGGCTGCAACACTATGCGTCAGCCAAACATTGCCCCCGATCACGGCACCTTGACCAATCGTGATCCGGCCCAAAAGGGTTGCACCTGCATAAATAATCACATCATCTTCAATGATGGGATGGCGTGGATAATTCTTTTTTAATTCGCCAGATGCAGTGAGCTCAAAACGTTTCGCACCCAGCGTCACGGCCTGATAAATCCGCACCCGTTCACCGATGATACACGTTTCGCCGATCACCACACCGGTGCCATGATCGATAAAGATGCCTTTGCCAATTTGCGCACCGGGATGAATATCAATGCCGGTGACGGAGTGCGCAGCCTCAGAAATGATACGTGCAATCAAGGGAACGGCAGGGTAGAGCTGATGGGCAAGTCGATGGTAGATCATCGCCAGCACGCCCGGATAGCACAGTAAAATTTCATCTACGCTATGCGCGGAAGGATCACCTTGAAATGCAGCACAGACATCCGCGTCGATCAAGCGTCGAATATCGGGAAGCGCATGCGCAAAGGCATGCACGATCTGCTCTGCATGCTTGGTCAAATCTTGTGGGTCGATTGTGGGGGGCGTTTGGTGTGTGGCGAGCTGGGGTGTAGCGGCATGTGTCAGTTGGGGGTGTTTGAATTGATCATTCAATGCCAATTTGACCTGAGTCAGTAGCGCATTCAAGGTGCGGTCTAAGTTGTATGCAATATAGTAATTTTCAGTTTCTTGACTAAGCTCAGACGGGCCAAGTCGCATCGGAAATAGGATGCCGCAGAGATCATCGAGGATACTTTGTAAGACCTGTTTGGAGGGGAACTCACGGCCTCCGATTTCCTTGGTGCGATGTTGAGATTCTCGCCACTGGTGTCTGGCGTGTTGTAGGCCTTGTACCACGGATTGAATATTCCATTGAGCCATTTCATGTCCTTATTCAGTGAATGACTCCAATATTTTTAAAGCATTTACCCGAAAAATGAAGCTTAATCTTGCTGCCAAGGTAAACCATGCACTTTCCAACCCTGTACATGGTTGCGCTGCAAAGATGTATTTAACTCACCCTCAAAACCTTCGAGTACATGGTAAATACGTTTAAAACCTACTGCGGCAGCGGCCTGGGCAGCAAGGGTTGAACGTTGCCCACTGCGGCAGAGCAAAATGATGGTTTGATCTTTGCCGACACGATGTTCAAGTTCCTTTAAAAATCGTGGGTTACGGTTAAATGATGTGCCTGTTGCCCATGCGATATGTACGCTGTCTTTGACATAGCCAACGAATTTACGTTCTTCACTGGTGCGTACATCGACCAAAACAGCCTGACAATGCTGAACCAAATACCACGCATCCTGCGGGCTTAAACTGCCATTAAATTCGAGCTGATGGCTGTGCGCATAGTCATGTGCACGTTGCAAAATTTCAGCAACTTCATCATGTGAGCTACTTTCACGGATGGCCGCCGTGGTGGTGGTTACAACCGGAAAGCTAAGTTTTACATTCATAAATCAATCCTTTAATTCAACACAAAAACGCTGTTCCAATCTTCGAATCGGGGTTCAGCGATAGCTCATGCTACGCGGCTTTCATCCATCAGGAAAATAAGCAAATTCTATTTATATATCTGTTCAGCATAAAAAGATTTTGTGTGCCGCATACTGAGCATTTATGTGCTGTGGATTAAATCCTGCATCTAGGAGGATCTCACTGCAGCGCGCAGTGCTGGGTTGAAATGCGCGATCCCGGGCAAATAAAAGCTAAGCTTCAATTTCTTCTATACAATGAAGTGGTTATAATCCTAAGTGCTGTTGATTTAAAACAACGCTACTGTGCTCATTTTTAAAGCATGCTATTGATAAGTTTAAGGTTTATGGGTACTTATGATCGTTCGTGATAAAAGTAATGTCGCCACACTTCTTTTTGCATGGCAAGGAACGATTTTACCTCGGGTCTTTCCGGCGCTGGTGGCGGTGATCTCGA
>JASLIY010000253.1 GCA_030152675.1 Acinetobacter sp. | reverse complement strand
GGCAGTCGCATGCATTTTATGACAAATGCCTTGAAGTTCCATGTTTAATTACTCACTCGCAAATTAAGGTGTCGTTATGGCTGAGCAACACGTCATCACGTCGATGCTAGACGATTTATCGCAGCAGCAGCCCATCTCGACTGCAATATGTATTGGAAAGAATTGGGCTGAATATCCGTCTGTCGCAGACATTCAATGGCAACATTTTAGCGTATCTGACTTTTTAAATCAGCCTTTCACCCAGCGTTATGATTTGGGTGCAGTCATGCTGAACAGTTGCGAACTGGCTGAACTGCCCGCAGCCCAACGTGCACAGTTATTGGTAAAATTACGTGATTTATTTGCAAAAAGGATCGTGGTGGTCGCAGTAGCGCAGGATAGCGCCTTATTGCGTGCGCTCGGTTTTAGTCAATTGCTTGATCCTGCATCAGATGCTCAAGATATCGTCATTTGGCAGTTTAATATTTTGACCTATAAGCAAGTGCCTGATTGGCTGAATGCCAAATACTGGGCCAATCCAGACAACTGGAATAAGTTTCGCTGGTAATATTTTGATCTAATCTCCAAATACGCGCTGTATTGTGTGGTTGCTCTGTAAAAATATCGGGTTTGCATTTTGCAGTCAGCTGAAAAGCATCGTAATGTTATACACCTGAACTTAAAGGAAATAATCATGACAAATTTAAATAATATCGTTGAAATGTTGGCGAAACAGGCACTCGGTTCACAAGCTTCAAATGCTACTCAATCTTCGGACAAACTTGGTGGTCTATTGGGCGCCGTGGTGTCTCAGTTGGGCCAAGGTCAGTCTAACTCGTCCGCAGGTGGTGGTCTGGGAGGCATGTTGGGTTCAGTGCTTGGGCAGTTGGGTCAAAGCCAAGCACCGGCACAAAACCCTGCCTCTTCAAGTTCATCGTTGTTGATTATGGTGGTACCGTTGATTTTAAACTGGGTACAGCAACAGGGTGGCTTGTCGGGGGTGATAAGTTCATTGCAAAAAGCAGGTTTAGGATCACAAGCACAACAATGGCTTGATCCAAATCAAAACAATGCAGAGGCACCAGTGGCACAAGTACAGCAGTTGTTCCAAGCCAGTGATGTGCAAAGTGTAGCGGATCAAGCGCAAGTACCGGCGCAACAGGTTTATGCTGCGATTTCTTCAGTCCTTCCTCAAATTGTAGATGCTTTGACGCCACATGGTGAGCAAACGGATCATGCTGAAGCCAATCGCGATATCAGCAATGTCATGGGCATGCTCGGCCAGTTGATTAAATAACTGGGCTCTTTGTGATGAGTGACCGTTATCGCGGTCATTGATATATCAAGGCATCAGCTCTGCCAAAAGCCGCTGTTTCCAAGCGCTGTATTTTAAGGACAGCGCTTTTTTATTTTGATGGTCTGATTTCGTTGTATTGAGGCCAAGCCAGGATTGGGTCATGGATAACGACATGACGGCATATCATCAAATGTGATCGGCATTAAATAATCGGTTTGAGGTGGAAATTTTTTTCGCAATATAATGCGATTTTTTATAGCGAATTAAAATGATCTGCGATTGAAACTCAAGCTCACCAAACTCAGGCTCGACTTGGACATAATGCAACTGACCATATTCATCTCGAATCCGTGCTTGAGCGGAAAATCCTGGACGGGCACTGCCACTAGACACCGTGGCTAAACGACCAATCAGATTCACTTGGGTCGGCGTGAATTTGGGTTTAATCACTTGATCGAGGCAGTGGATCATAAAGACGGTAAAGAAGATCGCAATCACCAGCGCAGGTAAAATAATATAATACCAAGGGGTGAAATCTTGCTGAGTGGCGTAAATACTAAACTGAAGTAAATAGCCGGCAAAGCTAAAGTTAATTAATAGAAATACAAAAATAAGAACTTTAGAAAACTTCACTTGCAGCAGCGGCGAATGATTAAGCCAGTCTGGTGCAAAACGTTTGAGGAAACTACTTGGACGTAGGTGGATATAATAACCAATCGTCTCTGCCATACTGAGTAAAATCAGGCTGATCACACTGAGATGAAAGGGAATTAAATCGGGATCGAACAAAAAGTTAATCAGCATGCTTATCCTGCACTCGATGAATCTCCATGATACGGCTACAACTGCATTGGTGTATTTGTCGTATTGTCCCTTAACGCTTGTCCCTCAACGCAAGGCTCACAAAAGGTGAATCATTGCGTTAAAATTTGTGTGATAAAACGTTCTTTCTAAGCAGCATACTAACAAGTCAGCACTGAAATAAATAGACCCTAGAGTTGATTGATCGCGCTCGGATTGCGTGTGCTGTGATTACACAATTTCAATCTGTGCGTATTGGGCGATCAGATCCGCATCCATGAGGTGAATATAGTCTAAAAATGCCACATTAAAACGCCCCAAACTTTGCGTGCGCTCTGCTGCCAATTGGCCTGCAATTGCAAAATGCACATGTGCGGCAATACAGCCAATACTGGTTTCACTGACAGCGCAATAGGCCGCGATTAAGGCGCCGAGCGCACAACCCGTTGCCGTGATTCGTGGTTGCAAGGCGCTCCCGCCGTGAATCTTGATCACCGCATCCAAATCGCGGCTCAAGATGAAGTCAGTCACGCCAGAGATGGCGATACAGGGGCTATGCGCCAATAAGCTTTGTGCATGTTGATAGACTTGCTCGCTCTCAATCGTGGTATCGACGCCTTTGCTCAGGCTGTGATGTCCGGCCAAGGAGCTGATTTCAGAGGCATTGCCACGGATCACCGGCGGTTTGTACTGTAGCAATTGATCTGCTGCTTGGCTGCGCCATTTCAGTACGCTGCCATAGCCGACTGGATCGAGTACCCATGGCGTGTTGTGTTGATGTGCTGTTTGCGCGGCAAGTTGCATGGCTTGCATCTGTTCCTGCGTCGGGGTGCCTAGATTGATACTCAAGGCTGCACAGACTTGCGCAAAGTCGCCAGCTTCTTGTGGATGATCAATCATGGCGGGTGAGGCGCCAGCAGCCAGTAGGACGTTGGCGACATAGTTGGCCGCAACGCTATTGGTGATGCATTGCACCAAGGGCTGTTGTTGCTGCAGCGCAGTCCATGCCTGAATCACCTGATCCAAGAGTTGTTGCGCCGAATAGCGCGACGTACTGGTCTGATCTGCGGCGAGGGATGTTGCGTGTGGGGCGAGATCTGAATGCATGAGCGTTCACCGAAAGTCGTGGTTGGATTTGGCTATGAGCGTAGAGAGTCTGGTGCCGCCTTGGATTTAGCGAACACCATGAATCAATGTGAATGAATAAAATAATGGTCTTGGTGCTTACAGTCCAGACAAAATAGCGAGACATAATCCTCGGCATCATAATCCACTTGAAGTCGGCTTGAACCACAGTGCATACAACGTTTCTCAGAATAAAAATTTAAGCGCGGTGCGATTTTTTTCCAACTGCGCCAAATCGGTTGAATAAAGATGCGCTCGTCATAGCCTAAAAATTGAATAAATAAAATGTCACTCATTTTACTAAATGGGATATTGGTTGGGCGAGGCAGGGTTGGGGTTTCCCATTTTTCTGCCAAGGCTCTTTCACGATATTGGCTCAGGGTTTTTTTCAATAAATTGGTATTAATAAACTTGTCGTTTCGCGCTTGTAGAGCACCTTGTTTATGTAGATATTCGAGCGCATTTTGGATCAGATAATAAATCTGACCCACGGCTAAATGCTCCATCAGCTGATAGCAAAATTTTTGAAAACTGTTGTTGCCCGAGATCAGGATATTCCAAGTCCGGCAGTAGTGCTGCATAAACTGCACGATCTCTTGATACAGCACCAGATATAAAGTGTCTTTGACTTCATCAGCATTTCTAAACGGCACACCTTGGGTCAGGTTTTCATAAAAGTGATTGCGTAGATGCTGAGTAATCGCGAACAAACTTGGATCTGCATAACCATCTAAGCGCACTTGCACCGCATACTGATGCTGGGCAAACTGGGCCGAGGTTTCAGCCAAAATATTATCTTTGAGTAGTTGTTGCACCAGACCATGCTGAAAGAAATAGTTTGGGGTAAAAGGATGGTATTTAATCTGTTCCCAGTCGATATACTCGGCATATTGACGACCTTCTTGCACATGCTGATCGAGTACACTGAGTAAGAACAATTGCTGTAAAAAACTCAGCTGATTCAGATCTTGCAACACCACATCTTTGTATTGTGACTTACGTTGTTCTTGTAGTTTGGTGGCTTTGATCATTTGCTTGCGTTTGTGCTGACAGCTGGGGCAATGACAGTTGTGCTGCTGATCTTGGGAGACTTGATGCTCACAATGGCTACACTGATGATAGTGCAGTTCTTTGTCGTATTGTTCCGCTTCGATAAAGTACATCGAGGCTTGGCAGAGTGGGCAGAAACTACTCTCATCTAATTGTTTACGCAGTACCTGAATGACCATACCAACACAAAACCCG
>JASLIY010000242.1 GCA_030152675.1 Acinetobacter sp. | reverse complement strand
CACCTCAGGATTAAATCAAAGTATTTATATGGCAGAAGGAATCGCACCATGTCTTTTAAAAATATAGCGGATCAAACCAACGGTTTTTATATCCCATGTGTTTCATTATTTGGACCAGGCTGTGCCAAAGAAGTGGGCCTTAAAGCTCAAAACTTAGGCGCCAAGAAAGCACTCATCGTGACCGATGAAGGTCTATATAAGTTTGGTGTTCCAGATATCATCGTCAACTATCTTAAAGAAGCTGGCGTTGACAGTCATGTATTCCCAGGCGCAGAGCCGAACCCTACTGATGTGAACGTACACAAAGGTGTAGACGCATATAATCAGCATCAATGTGACTTTATCGTGTCACTTGGTGGCGGTTCATCTCATGACTGCGCAAAAGGTATTGGTCTTGTGACCGCAGGTGGTGGTCACATCCGTGACTACGAAGGGATCGACAAAAGTACTGTGCCAATGACGCCATTGATCGCGATCAATACTACGGCAGGTACAGCTTCAGAAATGACGCGCTTTTGTATCATTACCAACACCGAAACTCACGTTAAAATGGCGATCATCGATTGGCGTTGTACCCCACTCATCGCGGTGGATGACCCTAAATTGATGTTGGCTAAACCTGCTGCACTGACTGCTGCAACAGGTATGGACGCATTGACGCATGCGATCGAAGCTTATGTTTCTACTGCTGCAAACCCAATCACAGACGCATGTGCTGAAAAAGCCATCACCATGATCAGCGAGTGGTTATCTGCTGCTGTTGCAAACGGTGACAACATCGAAGCACGTGATGCAATGAGCTATGCACAGTACCTTGCGGGTATGGCATTTAACAATGCATCGTTGGGTTATGTCCATGCAATGGCGCATCAACTCGGTGGTTTCTACAACTTGCCACACGGTGTCTGTAATGCGGTGTTATTACCTCATGTCTGCACATTCAACGTAATCGCATGTGCTGATCGTTATGCGAAAATCGCACAATTGATGGGCGTAAATACCGACGGTATGACCTTGAATCAAGCGGCTCACGCGGCAATCGATGCCATCCGTGAACTCTCTAGTTCAATCGGTATCCCTGCAGGCTTAGCTGAGCTCGGTGTAAAAGCTGAAGATCACGCGATCATGGCAACGAACGCACAAAACGATGCATGTATGTTGACTAACCCGCGTAAAGCAAATCACGCACAAGTGGTTGCAATCTTTGAAGCTGCAATGTAATTCAGCCACTAGCGCTCACTTTAGCTGGCTAAATTGAGCGCAGCCTATTCAAATTGATCAACACCTGCGTAAGCGCAGGTATTGATCACGCGTTACAACTTGCGTTGAGACTTTCCCCTCAACAATTGTTGATTGTTTCAAGCCCAATTCTCTTTTTAGCAATTTTAAGTTTGCTTCTTTGGAATAACATCCCGGTGTTATTCCTTTTTTTTGCGCTCAAATTGCCCTCGTCACATGATCGGTCACGATCTAGCCAGTGAAGAACATCCAGCATTGCTCCATCATCAGCTAAAGAATTGCAGTTTTTTTTAAAACTAACTTGCAATACAATTTCTATGCTGTATAAAAGCACTACCGACCGGTAGGTTGCATCAAAAGATATGAAAAAATGTCGCGTGAAATAGGCTTAAAACTAACAATCTCATTCGCAATCGTGGTGGCGCTTGGCCCTGCTGCAATTGATATGTATCTGGCATCTATGCCACAAATGGCGCTTGATTTTGATGTGTCCTATGCTTCAACACAACTGACCTTAACGGTATTCCTGACCTTTATGGGCTTGGGTCAATTAATCTTTGGCCCGCTTTCCGATGCCTATGGACGACGCCTCCCCTTACTCGGTGGTTTGTTTATTTACTTTGCCGCATCCGTCGGTGCTGCCGCAGCAACCAGCTTAGAGTTGCTGATCTTGGCGCGTTTGATCCAAGGTCTGGGCGCTGCGATGGCCATCGTGGTGGTGATGAGTATGGTGCGCGATATTTCCTCTGGCCCCCAAGCGGCACAGGTTTATGCCTTGCTCAATACCATCGTGGCCTTAGGTCCAATCATTGCACCGGCCATCGGTGGGGTCTTGGGTGCAGTCTATGGCTGGCAAGGCGTGATGCTGTTTTTAGCAGGTATGGCGTTATTGGTCTTGATCAACACCCTATTTAATGTGCCAGAAACCTTGCCGACCGAGCAACGCAATCAGTTTGCACTAAAACCGATCTTGGCCACCTACATCAACATCTTAAGAAACAAAGCCTTTCTGTTGCATCTATTTGCGCTGTCAGCGGTGTTTTTCTTTTTGTTTGGCTACATTGGCGGATCGGCCTTTGTCTACCAACATCAATACGGTCTCAGCACAGAACAGTTCGGCATGGTGTTTGGCCTGACCAGTCTTAGTCTTATCGCGGGTGCCTCTTCGGCAGCATATTGGGTCAAGAGAATCAAAGTCAGCAGTCTAGCTCTGGTCGGTGCGATCTTGATGTGCGCGGGTGGTTTAATGTGTTTGGTCTCCGAATTGTTATTCTTCGGTTTGACAGGCATCGTACTCAGTATCGGTATGGCCTTGTTTGGCCTAGGGATTTTAGAAGCCACCATCATGTCGATGGCCATGGAAACCCAAGACACAGCGCTCGGCTCTACCGCAGCGTTGATGGGTGCTGCACCGATGGTGATTGCGTCGATCGCCACACCAATCGCAGGCAGTATGGTCGAGATCAGTGCCATCGCCTGGTTGGTCATGCTTGCCGTGATTGCACCGACTATTCTGATCTTGGTGTATCTCGGCACACGGGTTGGATCATCCACACAGCACAGCCAGCATGTATAAGTTGCTGATGCTTTTTACAATGACATCCTCTATGCTGCTGCAACATGTAAAATAAGTTTAGTTCTGGAGTATTCATTGTCGATTCAGATCAGTAAACCGCTTTCCGAGGCAAAGCAGCGCTTGTGTCAGGCTGCACTCGAACATTTCGTGGTCACAGGTTATGAGGGCGCTTCACTCAATAGCATCGCAGAACTGGTGGGTATTCGGAAGGCTTCGATCTATGCGCATTTCAAAAGTAAAGATGCGCTGTTTCAGCAATTGTTTGAAGATGCCTTAGACACTGAATGTGACTTTATTCAGCATCGTTTAATCAAGTCCTCGGAGACCTTACCCGGTCAGGCCTATTGCGATGCGCTCAAAGCGCGTTATGTCGACAACAACAGTTTGCGATTCTTGATCCGTACCGCCTATGTGCCCCCGTTGCATCTGCATGATTATATTACCCATGCCTATCCACGCTACGTGGACTGCTTAACTGCATATTTTCAGCAAGCTCTACAGCAGCGCTTTAGCAACCTCAGTGCAGCACAGCTCACCCTGTATAGCGATGCTTATATTGGCGTGGTGGACAGTTTGCATGTCGATCTGCTCTATGCAGGCGTGGATAACTTTGAGACCAAACTGAAAGCAATGTTGTTTTTGCTGGAAAGTGCGATGCGAGATTTGAAGGGTTGAAATGATTCTACAATTTTTATTTTTAAGCCCCTGCGCTCACTCCCTTTTCGGCAAGTCTTAGCGTTTTCACTCCAATGTGAGCGAGCCTATTCCTTTACTTTTTTAAAAAAGTAAAACAAAAACCTTCTTTGCGCTGAGGGCTACATCCCTATAACCCCAGCGCAAAACAGGCGGCGTCCTGCCGCCATAGTCGAATATGAATGATCCATCATGCCCTTGTGCATTGCTGATAGCTTAGGGTCTGTTGACAATTCATAAATAGATTGCGTTATCTGCTAAAACTGTATTAGACAAGGCAAAAACCGCCGGTACTGGTTATTCCAATGCCAAGGTTTTTAACGATGTATAAGGCAGTTTTAGCGATAACCCTTCGGG
>JASLIY010000163.1 GCA_030152675.1 Acinetobacter sp. | reverse complement strand
TTTGCATACGCATAAATAAAAGATCGGGCTGAATGCATCAGTCCAAGGAAAGACCCATGAACAGTTTGAATTCTTTGATTACTCCCCATTCGAGTCATGAAGTGGTACTCAGTTTGCCACACCAATTAAAAGCACAATTGCCATTATCCGCGCAGTTGGCACAGCAAATTTCCCAACAACGCCAAACCATTGAAAATATTCTTGCGGGTCGCGATTCGCGGCTCCTCGTGGTCACAGGCCCATGCTCGATCCATGACCCTGTTGCCGCACTTGACTATGCCGCACGCCTTAAACAACTCCAACAACAGGTGTCTGAACATATTTATTTGGTGATGCGCACCTATATCGAAAAACCACGGACCACCGTGGGTTGGAAAGGATTTTTATATGATCCAAACATGGATGGTTCTTCTGACCTACAACTGGGTTTAGAACAATCTCGTCAGTTGTACTTGTCGATTATTGAGCTGGGTTTGCCAATCGCCAGCGAAATTCTCAGTCCGATGGCAACGGCATATTTTGATGATCTCTTGGCATGGGGTGCAATTGGTGCCCGAACCAGTGAATCGCAAATTCATCGTGAAATCGCCAGTCACATGCCGTATAGCATTGGCTTTAAAAATGGCACCGATGGTTCAATCCAAATCGCGCTGGATGCGATCCAGTCTGCCTCGCACCCGCATCAATTCTTAGGCATGAGCCAAAAAGGCTTGCCGAGCATTTTACATAGTTCTGGCAATCCTGCGGCACACTTGATCCTGCGTGGCTCAAATAGCGGCACCAACTTTGATGCACAGTCAATTGCACGAATGAAAGCCAAGCATGCTAAACATTTTCCGGCTTTGGTGATTGATTGTAGCCATGGCAATAGTGGCAAAGATCCACAGCGTCAACCGCAAGTGCTCAAGCAGATCGTGGCTGAGCGCGCCGTGACTCAAGTCCGTGGCGTGATGCTTGAAAGTCATATCGTCGATGGTCAGCAGAAGATCAGCGATGAGATGACCTATGGTCAGTCTGTGACAGATGGTTGTTTGGGCTGGACTAAAACGGAAGACCTGATTCGGTCAATCCATGCTGATTTGGCGCAAGCGAGCCAAAACAAGGTCAAAGCGATCGCCTAAAAACCCAAAGCTTTGATGGGTTTTGATGTGAAATAAATCAGTAGAATCTCTTTGCTGCACGAGGTTCTACTGATTTTTTTTCAATGTGGCAAAGGCTCATCACTTATCAAAAGCGAATCAAACGGTATAACGTTTGCTCAGTCCCATGTCTGCCATGATCCGTCGATAAGTGGTGGATGAGCGATCAGCCTCGAAATGTGCCTCCATCATCAGATCTAGCGGTAACTCCTCGGGCTTTTGTGATTCGATAATCTCTTGATCCTCTGCAAAGATTTGCGCATTAAAGTCATATACTGCTTGCAGATCACCCTGCATATCAAAGTTGCGTGTCAGCGGCACAAATAAACGGGTTTGGTTGTGTGACACTGGACAACAGGCATTGAGAATACACAGCAGGCCCTCATCCGGGAAATGTACTTTCAGGGTGGCACTAAACGGTGGGTAGACATCAAAGATACGCCGCCAAATAAACCCTTCAGGGGCCGGGTCTTGCATACTGTTGGGATAATTACTGATATCACTTTCATATTCGGTATGTAGACCATAGTCGGTTTTATGGGTGCTGTATTTGGGCACGATCGGATTGTCGCGATCGGCAAAACTCTGGTGATGCACCCAAGCAAAATGCGCAACATCAATGAAGCCTTCAACTTGTCGACCACTGGAACCAGCGATATCAACAAAAGGCGGCAAGATCGACTGGTGTGCGGGACTGTCCCAAGTCTCAAATCTGGGTAAATTGGCCTGATCTGGATCACGACTTTGGATGCTGGTCCAGACCAGTCCATAGCGTAATAACACCGGAAAGCGAGTTAAACGAAAACGTTCAGAAATCTTGCTCAGCGTGGGTTGCGCGGGAATCTGGGTGCAATGCCCTTGAGTATCAAAGTGTAAGCCATGATAAGGGCAAACAATTTCCTCTCCCTCAACCCAACCTTTGCTCAGCGGCACACCGCGATGTGGGCATAGATCGCGCACCAATTGGATCTCGCCTGATTCGGTGGCATAAATCGCCATATTCACATCCAGTAACTTCACCTGTTGCGGTTGGGTGGAGATATCCTGAATACGTGCGACGGGATACCAGTGCTGCGCTAGGATTTCCCAGTCTTTGGCGTCAAATTGACTCGCACAGGGCTGTGAGATTAAGTGAAGGACAGGGATAGCGTTCATAAGCATTCTCATCTTTTTTATAGTGTTCGGCTGTTGCATCAGCAACTTAGATTCAAGCTGCGGATATGGAGATGCCAAGGTCGAGCAGCATCAATTGCATTGTTGTTTTGGCGCATGATGTCGCCAAAACTGTGAATACTAGAAAAATGTTGCAATGCTTGTGCCTATTTTGCGAAATGCCAGAAAAATTAAAAAGGATTGGTTTTCTTACACCGTGTCAGTCCATAGGCTGTGTTGGCACAGATCTGGCTTAGACCAAGTACAGCAAGATCAAAATAAGGATGTCAGCGTGTCGATCGATTATCTACGTGGTTCAGCATTGATCCAGTCCATTCAATCTCAGGCCTATAGTCGTGACTTGATTGGTTATCGCG
>JASLIY010000158.1 GCA_030152675.1 Acinetobacter sp. | reverse complement strand
ACCGAATATCGCCTATCAAAAAAGTCTCAATCCAGACTTGCCTGAGCATATTCCCAACTATCCCGATCATCCTGAGCGCCGTGGTCTGGCATCATTGCCAGTAATCGGAGGGGCGGCCTTGCCCAAAGCGCCATTTGAGCCGCAGTTTCCTCAAGTCCGCGATCAAGTCGTGGATCATGCAGTACCTGAGCGACAACAGCTCACTTGGCCTACACCATCAACAGCATCAATAACACCAATAGCAGCAGAAAGCCCTGAAACATGGGCAACTCCGGCAATGCCACCGCCTATCCCAACAGCGTCTCCCCCATCAACCCCACCGACACAGCTTTCGGGATTTTATTTCATCGATGAGTTTGCATCTGCCACGCCCCATAGCGATCACAGTGCGCGAGATACTGTGACCAATAGGTTGAATCAACAAGATGTTGCGTTCCCCGATCCCGATCGCCCGATGGATGCGCCGATACAGATCCAATCGGCACCCGAAAAGCACAGTCCAGATCCTGAGACAAACGCGCATCGGCCTGAGCCAAGTTCAAATCCGACCACAGCGCCGTATTATTTTTTGCAAGCTCCCGACTTAGATCAGCCAGCACAGTCTAAGCCCCATTTGTATCCTGAATCACAGCTCGCACAGGAGCATCAAGCATTGAATCAAGTGCTTGATGTTCAACGTATACGGCAAGACTTTCCCATCCTGTCACAGCGCATACACGGCCATCCTTTGATTTGGTTGGACAATGCTGCCACCACCCAAAAACCGCAACAGGTAATCGATCGGATTAGCCATTTTTATCAATATGAAAACTCCAACATTCATCGCGCTGCACATGAGCTTGCTGCACGTGCCACCGATGCTTATGAACATGCGCGCGAGGTGGTGGCACGCTTCATCGGCGCTGAATCTCCCAATGAGATCATCTTTGTGCGTGGTGCCACGGAGGGAATTAACTTAATCGCCAAAACTTGGGGAGTACAAAACATTCATGCTGGCGATGAGATTTTAGTGTCACACCTAGAGCACCATGCCAACATCGTGCCGTGGTATCAACTGTGTCAACTCACTGGTGCCAAGCTCAAAGTCATTCCGGTCGATGAGAGTGGTCAACTGATCTTGGAACATGTGCCGAGTTTATTAACGCCACGCACCAAGTTGGTCAGTCTTACCCAAGTCTCGAATGCCTTAGGGACCATCACCCCAGTTGCTGAAGTGATTGAAATGGCGCATGCCAAAAACATTCGGGTCTTGGTCGATGGTGCCCAATCCGTTTCGCATATGCCGACCCAAGTACGTGCGCTAGATGCTGATTTTTTTGTATTTTCGGGGCATAAAGTCTTTGCTCCTACCGGTATGGGCGTGGTATATGCCAAAGCTGAATTGCTTGAAAGCATGCCGGAATGGCAAGGGGGCGGCAACATGATCGAGGATGTGCGCTTTAAACACGTGATCTATCAATCAGCACCGCAAAAGTTTGAAGCTGGTACGGGGAATATTGCCGATGCCGTGGGGCTAGGCGCAGCATTGGAGTATGTGGAAAATATTGGCATACATCAAATTGCACGCTATGAGCATGATTTATTGCAATATGCACAAAATGGTTTACTCAGTGTTCCCGGTTTACGTTTGATCGGTACGGCACTGAATAAAGCCAGCGTGATGTCCTTTGTATTACAAGGCTATCGACCAGAACAAGTGGGCCAAGCCTTAAATCGTCAAGGCATCGCGGTGCGCGCTGGACATCATTGTGCGCAGCCGATCCTGCGACGTTTTGGGGTGGAGAAAACCGTGCGACCGTCACTGGCTTTTTATAACACCTATGAAGAAGTTGATATCTTGGTCTCAGCGTTACACCAACTGACTCGCAAACAACAGGTTTTTTGATTTGCTGTTTTGATCTGTACCTACCTCACCACCAGCGATCCAGTGAGCTTAAATCAGATACAGTCAAGCGCTTAACACTTCTGATCTCAGCTTATAAACAAAAGCCAAAGTACCGAAGTACTTTGGCTTTTGTGATTGAATTAAAACTGAGGTGGGATATAGGTCAGCGTTCTTCCCAAGATCCACAGTAAAAACAACACCACGGGTAAATGAAAAATGAGCTGTGTCACGGTAAACCCGATCACATCCTTGGCTTTTAGTTTCAATATGCCCAGCATCGGTAACATGAAAAAGGGATTGATAAAGTTCGGCAAGGCTTCAGCAGCATTATAAACTTGCACTGACCAACCAAGATGAACCTTCAAATCATTGGCAGCTTGCATCACATAAGGTGCTTCAATAATCCACTTCCCGCCACCAGATGGAACAAAGAACCCTAACACCGCAGAGTAAACGCCCATCACCACGGGAAAGGTTTCCTGATTGGACACAGAAACAAAGAAGTTCGCAATATAATGCGAGACCGAATGACCCTCGACATTCACCGCCTTGGTCATCATGTAAGCAATACTACCGTAGAGTGGGAACTGAATCAGAACCCCAGAACATGCGGGTACGGCCTTTTGTACGGCATTGAGAAAGTTCCTCGGCGTGCCATGCAAGATTAAACCTAACATCAAAAACAAGAAGTTATAGGTATTTAGATTGGAAATCGCCAACATTGGGTCATTTTGCACAAACTGCGCATAAATCCAAAACAGACCAATCAAAAAAACAATAATGGTCAATAATGGCGAGGTTTCTAGCCAATCCCCCGGACGTTTAGCCTGATTTGGCTCAGCAGCGGCAGCGTCCTCATCAAATTGAATATCAAAATGTTCCAGAGTCTTGACGTTCTTTCCTTTTGGGGCCGACCAATAGGCGATTGCGACTGATAAAACAATTAACACCACCACCATCAATATCGACTGCCACAAGAAAATCGTTTCTGAAAATGGAATCACACCAGTGAGTTGATAGATATTGTCAGGCAAACTGCCTTTGTTGGCCTGTATCTGTGCCGCAGAGGAACTCAATCCCAGTGCCCATGTTGCCCCCATCCCGACAAATGCTGCAGCAGCAGCGGCGCGATAATCCATATTTAAATCTTTACGCTTCGCCAGTGCAATAACCAAGAGCGCGGTCAACACGGTACTCATGGCCCATTGAATCAAAGAAATGCTTAGGCTAACAAAGGCCACCAGCACCACAGCCATACGACCATCATTTGGTATTTTGGCCAGCGCTTGAATTATTTTCTCAACGGGTTTGGAGACCGATACAACGTACCCACAGACAATCAACATCGTCATTTGCAGCGTAAATGGAATTAAACTCCAAAAGCCATCCCCAAATGCACCACTAATCGATGTCGCAGGTGCGCCAATCGACCATGCAGCAACCGCAACGATAATGACACCCAGCAGTGCAAACACATAAGAGTCTGGAAACCATTTCTCCGACCAATTACTGATGCTCACTGCAATACGTTCAAAAAATCCTGACTTTTGATTAATCATATATTCTTCCTTGAATGCATGAAGTCAGACTCCATCCATATCGATGGGTCTGACCTGTTATAAAGCGCTCTCCACGCCTTTGCATTGACTTATTGTGTATTAATGAATTGTTGAATACTTCAAGCTAATGCGATTAAAACTTTAAGCCGGTATAAGCTTGACGGCAGTCAGTTGCTGCACCGTGTCAAAATCAACATCGTCTGCCAGTTCAACCACACGTACACCCGCATCGGTAATATCAAACACACCCAAATCACTAATGATGCGCTGCACCACGGCGCGCCCAGTGAGCGGCAAACTGCACTCAGGTAAAATTTTAGCTTGTCCATCTTTGGTGCTATGTTCCATCAACACCACCACTTTTTGTACGCCGGCAACCAGATCCATGGCCCCGCCCATACCTTTGACTTTTTTCCCCGGAATCATCCAGTTGGCCAAGTCACCTTGTTCTGAGACTTCCATCGCCCCCAAGATTGCCAGATTGACATGACCACCACGGATCATGGCAAAAGATTCGGCACTGGAAAAAAATGCCCCACCTTGACGCACAGTCACAGTTTGCTTCCCAGCATTAATTAAGTCTGCATCGACAGTCTCCTCGGTTGGGAACTCGCCAATGCCCAATAAGCCATTTTCAGAATGTAGCCAAACGTCCATATTTTCAGGGATATAATTCGCTACCAAGGTCGGTAGGCCGATGCCTAAGTTGACATAAAAACCGTCTTGTAACTCTTGTGCGGCACGTTGTGCCATTTGTTGTTTATTCCACGCCATGTCTATTCCCTCAGTAATATCCCGTTATGCCGATGTGGTTAAGGTTTTCTGTTCAATGCGTTTCTCTGGTGTCGCATTGAGTACGATACGATCCACATAGATCCCCGGCAGATGAACCTCGTCCGGATCAAGCTCACCGATTTCCACGATCTGTTCTACTTCGACGATGGTAAACTTCCCAGCCATCGCGCATTCTGGATTGAAGTTACGGGCTGTTTTTCTAAAAATTAAATTGCCGGCACGATCCGCCTTAAAGGCTTTGACCAAAGCCACATCCGCGACAATCGACTGCTCTAAAATATAATGCTGACCGTTAAAATCGCGTTGCTCTTTATTCTCAGCCACCAAGGTGCCATAACCTGTGGCGGTATAAAATGCTGGGATGCCCGCCCCACCCGCACGTAATTTTTCTGCCAACGTGCCTTGTGGCGTGAGTTCAACTTCGAGTTCACCAGAGAGATACTGGCGCTCAAACTCTTTGTTCTCCCCCACGTAGGAGGCGATCATTTTCTTGATTTGTTTGGATTCCAGTAAAATCCCTAGCCCCACGCCATCAATACCGGCATTGTTACTGACACAGGTCAGTTGATCGACGCCAGTCTGTTTCAGTGCAGTGATCAATGCTTCGGGGATACCACACAGTCCAAAGCCACCCACGGCGATGGTTTGACCTGACGCGACCACATCTTGTAATGCAACTTGTGCTGATGAAACAACCTTATCCATAGTTTTATTTCCTTAATCCTCTAGGATCAGTTGTAGCAGTATCTCAGCGACAAGAGAAATTGAATGATGTCATTGATTGATGAGTTTTTTAAATCAATCCGGTGAGATTAGTTCAATTTACCAAATCTGAGCATCAAGATTTGCTCCTAGGGTCGTTATCAATTTCACAGCTTGTCTGTCTTATGCGCATCAAGCCGAGATCGGTTCGGCAAGTCTGAATGCCCAGCACCTTCAGTGAATTAGACGTAAATTCGATGTCATGTATCTTACAAAGTACTTAGGCTATTTGTATGGTTGTTGAGAAATTGAGAAATTGAGAAATTGAGAAATTGAGAAATTGAGAAATTGAGAAATTG
>JASLIY010000130.1 GCA_030152675.1 Acinetobacter sp. | reverse complement strand
CAGTTGAGCATTGGCTCAACTGAATAAATCCTGTTTCTGCGAGCCATAGGATACGTGATGCAAGTGCGCGAGTTCTGTGCTTGGAAAAGTTTTGCTTACTTTATAAAAAGTAAGAAGAAAAAACTCCTCACCGTGGAGCATAAAAGGTAAAACTTGCCGAGATGGTATTTTTAAGTTTTGACTGATATTTCACCCTGAAATTGTTCAGCCGACGGATATAATCAAGCTCCTATTCTGCAAGTCTTACCGTCCTTCATCAAAAGTGAGCGCGTTTGTTCTACTACTTTTTTAGAAAGTAGCCAAAAACCTTCTTTCCGCTGATGGTATATCCATATACCACAGCGAAAAATAGGCGGCTCCCAGCCGCCATTATCAGATACTAAATATTAAATAAATTGAAATGTGATTTTTATGCGCCAAATCTCCCCTAACCCCTCTTTTCCAAAGAGGGGAATTCCTTTGAAATCAAGGATCAATACGATACTAAAGGCTCCTCGCTTTGAAAAACGGTGAGCAGCGCTGCTTGTAGTAGTCAATTAAAAGTGGACACCGTTTTAAGTTTTTCTTCTACTGTGCGAGTTCTGTGCTTGGAAAAGTTTTACTGGCTTTATAAAAAGTAAGGAGAAAAAACGCCACATCGTGGATGCATAAAAGCGAAGACGTGCAGAGAAAGCATTTTAAGAGGGTCAAATTAAATTGATGCATTGGATTGGTATTCCACCCTATAACGGTGAAATCAGTGATGTGGGCTGTGCGGTGTTAGTCTTTGTCGACGAACAATCCGTAAATGATCTGTCTTAACCACTGATGACTGCTTTGGTGATGCGAAGACAGGTGCCAAAACTGGCGGACTGGGTAAGTGGGAAAATCCAAAGGCGCATTTAAAATCTGTAAATTTCCGCGAGACAATAATAGCTCACTGAGATAATACGGAATGGTGGCGATCATATCGGTTTCTTGCACCACCAAACCCACCCCGAGATAACTCGGCAGACTCATCGATACATTGCGTTTCAGACCTTTTTTGATTAACTCATTTTCGATCAGATAATGTCCAACACTGGTATCCACATCGACATGCGACTCACGCATATAACTTTCTACGTCAATGGTGCCAGAACTTAAGCGTGGATGGTCTTTGCGACTAATCACCACATAGTACTGAGAAAACAACTGTTGCTGATAAAAGCCCTGCTCTAACTCAGGTAAAAACCCAATCGCTAAATCAATTTCGCCATTGGCCATTTGATAACTGGTTTCGCGGCTAATACTCCGCACCTTAAAGCGAATCTTAGGCGCACAGTCTTTTAAATACTGAGTCAGTTTCGGTAATAAGACCAAGTGCGACACATCGGTCATGGCAATGGTAAACAGTTGGTCAGAATGCTCTGGATCAAAGCCGACTTTAAAATTATTCACCAATTCCATTTTGCCGATAATTTCACTGATCGGCGCAAAGATCTGTTTGGCCAACTCAGTCGGTAGCATTTCATTACCAACACGTAAAAACAGAGGATCGTTAAAATGATTGCGGATCTTGGTTAAACTGTTGCTGACCGCGGGTTGGCTCATACCTAAGTTTTCAGCCGCGATCGAGACATTTTTAAATTTATAGATAAAATAAAAAACTTCGAGTAATTTACTATCGAGTTTAAACATTTTAGATTCCATGCTCTCAAAATAACGGTGCTGAAAAGACAAAACGTCAAAGCGCTGCAACGGATGGATGCGTTAAGCCGTGATGGTGATGCTTAAATAACAATTTAAAATGCTTAAATCATTAGCTGAAGCGGCTGTGGCAAATCGCCAAGGGCAAATAGCTTAGCATAATTTTTTTTGAACTTCGCGCTAAAATCGGGCAAAGCCTTGAACTGCAAGGCTTTGCCAATCAGTACATAGTGATTTAAGATGTTGTTTAATCTGAATATCAGTAGGTTAGCTAAATATAGGTCAGTTCATTCAAAGAATGCTTACATTGTTTTTATCCTGAACAATTGAATAAAACACCACCAGGATCAGTTGCTTTAATATACCGCAGATCAGGCACACGATGCAGCAGAGTAAAATAACAGCCAAATCGCAATATGCCATCTAGACTTCTAGATTCAAATCCCCTAAATATAAATTACAACTCAACCTAGGGTCTGTTGATATTTTATCTAGGCTTGCAGCAGTCGTTATTTTTTAGACGATCCCAGACATGGATTGATAAATTGAGTCATTTTAGCGGATCGATCCACAACACCATCTCAAAATATAATCCGTTTAATCATACAAAGTTCGTGATGGATCACGCCCCCAAAACAACAAACCCAATAAAAATCAGGAGCACATGGATGGCCAAGCTGATTATTTTATCCAACCGTCTACTGCAGCAACACCAAGATCGTGCCACAGCACTGCCTCATACTCATACTCAGACTCAGACGCTTTTAAGATCGGCTTCCTACGCAGACAGCGGTGATGTGTGCTTGACGTGGAATGGTCAACGAGTTGCCGACCGACAAGGCAGTGAATTTCAACACTTTACTCAAGAGGGCGTGCATCATATGCGCTGTCCCCTGACCGAATACCAATTTCAGCATTATTATTGTGGCTACGCCCATCAATGCCTCTGGCCTGCCCTGCACCATCGCCCAGATTTGATCCAATACAGTGAACAAGATTTTCTCGCTTATCAGCACGTGAATACGCAGTTCGCGCAGAAAATTGTCGAGATCGCCGCACCTGATGATGTGATTTGGGTACATGACTATCATTTTTTGAGTGTGGCGCGGCATTGTCGTGCGCTGGGCTTACAACAACGTCTTGGTTTTTTTCTGCATGTTCCATTTGCCGAGCTGCCGATCTGGCAATCTCTAGCGCATGCAGCTCATTTAATCCAAGATCTCAGTCACTATGATCTGCTCGGTCTGCAAACTGAATACGACCAAGCCAAGGCGATGGCAGTATTACAGCATTTTCTCAAGCCACGCATCCGCGATGCACAGCACATCCATACTCAAGATCGATCCATCTGCGTTAAATCCTATCCGATCGGGGTCAATCTGCGCCACATCCAACAGCATCGTAAAGCACTGTCCGCGTCCTCTCAGCAGGTGTTTAACCTTGATCGCTTGACCAGACAAAAATTAATCCTCAGCGTAGATCGCATCGACTACAGCAAAGGCTTAATACAGCGTTTGGATGCGATTGAGCAGTTTTTGAAGCATTATCCGCAGTACAGTAAACACTGCTGTTTTCTGCAAATCGCCAGTCCTTGTCGTTTAGATATTGCCGCCTATCAAGATTTATTTCATCAGTTTAGACAGCGCATGACCCAGATCAATACGCAGTTTTCTCAACATCGTTGGTTGCCGATTCAATATAACTTCAACACGCTGGCATATCAGGAACGCATCAAGCTCTTGGCAAGCGCCGATCTTTGTTGGGTGACATCCATCGCGGATGGGATGAGTCGAGTCGCCAAAGAATATATCGCAGCCCAAGACCCCAACGATCCCGGTGTGCTGGTCTTGTCCAAATATGCGGGGGCAGCTGAACAGATGACAGCAGCACTGATCGTCGATCCGCACGATCCAGAGGCTATGGCTGAAGCCTTGCACACCGCACTCAGCATGTCCAAAGCAGAACGACAGCAACGCTATCATGCATTATTTGCGGTTGTACAGAGTTTTGATTTTCAAGATTGGCGCGATGCCTTTTTACAGGACTTAAAGCAGCAGCCGATACGCAGACCTAGACTGCTTGAAAAGCTCAAACGGCTTTAAGGATCACCACTAGGCCTAATGGGAGTTGATTTTATGTTTCAAAATTTGAAACTATTAAAATATTTAAACAAATGTAAAACAAGTTAATTGAATTGTGTTGTTGATTATCTGCTCAAGTATCTTTTGCGCGATTGCGCTAAATTATTCTGAGTCAAAACGACATGGAGTGTATTCAAATGATGAATATTAATTTAGATGACATTCAAGTGCATGCTGATGTGATTGATTCTACGGGTCATTCAGTCGGTAAAGTTGACCAC
>JASLIY010000063.1 GCA_030152675.1 Acinetobacter sp. | reverse complement strand
ACAAAGATATCATTGGGTACATCTTTACCCGCAGGAATATTACTGTAACTCATAACACACTCTTTAAAAGCTTAGGTTGTATTTAAAAATCTCGGCAATTATAACGCTTTATTACGCGAACTGTTTTCAATTATACAATTTGAATCATCAAAAAATTGAAGAATTTATCCTGCAATCCATTTAAATCATGCGTGCAATCATCAACAATAACAAGATTGGACATGCCATGGAGAGGAACCAAATCACCGATCGAAGGGTCGATAGATTGGCCAAATAACATAGTCCATAGATCACTCTCAAGACCAAATAAGCACTGCCGAGCATCATGGTGATCGACTGCGGCACAACCATATACTCAGCCATCAAAATCGAGGCGATAAATAAAGGTAAACTTTCAAAACTATTTTGTTGGGCTGCATTGGCACGTGCAGCGAGACCTGAGGTTTTGGCCATGAACTCACGTGGATTTTGGTTATCTTTGGCCTTAAAACCCCCTGCGACTTTGGCAATAATCGTAAATGCATAAGGCAGTAAGCAGGCAATGAGTATTAAGTAAATGATGCCATCTATTGCGGCCATGAAGTTATTCTCATCAGATCTCTAAGTCGGCTATCATAACATGGCGTATACGGAGTAAATTTCATTAAATACTCAGATTTGGTAATTTGTAAAATGGAGCAGTCATGATCAATCCAGATCAACAACAGATGTTCGATGTGCTGGCACAACAACAGCTGCATCAAAAGCGTGTCGATCGTGTGCTGAAGGTTGTCTTGCCGGTCGTGGCATTCTTAATCAGCGTGATTTGCGCCAATATGAACTGGCAATCCACCTTGGGGACCTTTGTGGTCTTGGTCATCGCCTTCTATGCAGTGGGCATTCGCCGTATGAATTTGGCCTTATGGTTGGCCATTGTAGCGGCCTATAGCTTGGCGGATATTTATTTCAGCTATCAAGGTCACTTGCCACCGTCTGCAGTAGGACGACACCTCGGAACCATGCTGACCTTTACCGGAATCTTGGGGATTTGCCGTCCCTATATCGATCACTGGTTGATGAAATCAAGCAACAAAAAGTGACCATAAAAAAGCGCCAGATCGGCGCTTTTTTATTGGGCTTGAATTACTTACGTAGATCTTTACGCAGGATTTTACCGACGTTAGACTTCGGTAATTCATCCATAAACTCAACATAACGTGGACGTTTATAGCCAGTGAGGTTCTCTTTGGCAAAGGCAAGGATTTCTTCAGTGGTCAAAGACGGATCTTTTTTCACCACGAATAGTTTCGGCACTTCGCCTGATTTCTCATCTGCAACGCCAATCGCAGCCACTTCCAAGACTTTAGGATGAGTCGCCACCACTTCTTCGATTTCAGAAGGATAAACGTTAAAGCCAGACACCAAGATCATGTCTTTTTTACGATCTACGATTTTGGTATAACCGCGCTCGTTCATGATACCAATGTCACCGGTACGGAAGAATCCATCGCTGGTCATGACTTTTGCAGTTTCATCCGGACGGTTCCAATAGCCTTTCATGACCTGTGGGCCACGAATACTGATCTCACCTTGTTCGCCGACCGGCATATGATTGCCGTCATCGTCCAAGATCGCCACGTCGGTCAATGGTAATGGCACACCAATGGTGCCACTAAACTCACTGGTGGCTGGTGGATTTGCCGTTGCAACCGGTGAAGTCTCAGATAAACCATAACCTTCAATGATGATGCTGCCAGTAATCTTCTTCCACGCTTCAGCTGTAGACTGCAATACCGCCATACCACCGCCCATCGCAATCTTAAGACGACTGTGGTCAAGCTGTTTAAATTCTTCGTTATGCACCAAGGCATTAAACAAGGTATTCACCGCAGGGAAGAAGTTTGGCTGATACTTACGGAGCTCTTTGATCACCGCAGGCAAGTCACGTGGATTTGGAATCAACACGTTGGCTTGGCCTTTATACATGCCGTATAGGGCACACACCATAAAGGCAAAAATATGATACAGCGGTAAGGCACAGAAGATTCGATCGTCTTTGTCGCCATCCCCTTTACCAAATTTACTTTGGAAGATGCCATCACACTGCATCAGGTTGGCCACCAAGTTACGATGTGTCAGCTCCGCACCTTTGGATACACCTGTCGTACCGCCTGTGTATTGCAACAAAGCCGTGTCACTCAGCGTCAGCTGTGGACGTTTATAGTTGGTCGGGCTGACTTTATTGAGTGCAGTATTAAAACTGATATGTCCAGGAACATTCCATGCTGGAATTTGCTTACGTACTTTACGTAGCACAAAGTTCACCAATGTGCCTTTAAGCATGCCCAACATATCGCCAACTGTCGCAATCACCACATGTTTAATAGGTGTTTTACCGATAATCGATTGGTAGACCGAAGCAAAGTTTTCAATAATCACCAACACTTCAGCACCCGAGTCATTCAATTGATGCTCAAGCTCACGTGCAGTGTATAAAGGATTGACGTTGACCAGAACAAAGCCCGCACGAAATACGGCCAATGCCACCACTGGATATTGTAGGACGTTCGGCATCATCACGGCGACGCGTGTGCCTTTTGCCAAACCTAAACTTTGTAGGTAAGCGGCAAATTTACGACTCTCAACTTCGAGTTCACTGAAAGACATCACTTTATCCATGAAGATAAAAGCATCACGTGAACCAAATTTCTGGAAATTTCGCTCAAGCACATCCACAAGTGATGTATTTTCAGCGGGTAATTCTACAGTTTCAGGAATCCCAGTTTTTTGGTATTCAGCGAACCAAATCTTTTCCATAATGCCTCAATCTCCAATCAGTAATCCTTAGTTTTAAGCTTTTTTTTCAGTATCAAGCATACTTTTTTGGCTTCTTTGTGCTCAATTAAATATCCATTTTAATGAATACTTAATTGCTTATATCTTATTTTGCACACTAGACGCTAGTTTAAAGAATGAATGAGCAGTCTACTGGCTTTTTGATATCCTCTTGGTAATAACTGCCCTTTACTCGCACGTTTTCCGAGATATTTTTGCAAGTCATCACCTTTTAATTTTAATCTTTGCTGCCCTGCAAGCACTTGAATTGTTTGATCAAGATTGAAGGTTAACATGAACAGTAACTGATCTTGCGGCTCAAGTTGTATCAGTTTATTACCTTTACCTTTGCTTAAGACTGGTAATTCTGCCAAATCTAAGATCAGCAAACGCCCTGCCGAACTTAAAAGTGCCACATGCGTTGCATCGTGGGCCACAGATAGTGGCAATGCATGTGCATTTTCTGGGAGATTTAAGAACGCTTTACCGGCTTTGGCATTGGTATCTAGTGACTTTGTTTGCGCCTTAAAACCATAACCCGCCGAACTCAAGGCCAAGACTTCTGCCTCATCCTCTGCGATCAATAATTGAATAAAACTGACCCCATTGGCTGGCGAGAGTTTAGAACTCAAGGGCTCACCGAGACCACGCGCTGATGGCAAGTTGTTAATCGGCAAGGCATAACTGCGCCCGGTCTCATCGAGGATATAGACTTTCTGATTGGACTTGCCTTGAGCATGACTGAGGTACTGATCGCCCGCACGATAGTTTAAGTTGCTTGGATCGACCTCATGTCCTTTGGCTGAACGAATCCAACCGGCTTCGGACAACACCACCGTCACCAGCTCAGCAGGCATTAAGTCTTGTTCTTTAATCGCCGTGGCTTCGGCACGTTGCACGATTGGCGAACGACGATCATCACCGAACTTTTTCGCATCGTCTTTTAACTCAGAAATGATCAAGTTTTTTAATGAATCTGGATTGGCCAACTGTTCACGGATCACTGCAGCACGCGCTTCAAGTTCTTCTTGTTCACGGCGAATTTCAACTTCTTCAAGCTTGGCCAAGTGTCTGAGTTTGAGTTCTAAAATCGCTTCTGCCTGAATACTGTCGATATTAAAATGCGACATCAATACCGCTTTGGGCTGATCTTCCTCACGAATGATCCGAATCACGGTATCGATATCTAGATAGGCAATCAATAAACCTGCCAAGATATGTAAGCGTTTTTCGATTCGATTCAGGTGATATTGCAAACGACGCGTTACGGTGTTTTTACGAATCTCAATCCATTCCAACAAGATACGACGGATCGATTTGACCTGTGGGCGGCCATCGGCACCGATCATGTTCAAGTTGACGCGGTAGCTCGATTCCAAATCCGTGCTGGCAAATAAATGGCTCATCACCGTGTCTGCATCGATACGATTGGAGCGCAGCACAATCACCAAACGGGTCGGATTGCGATGATCCGATTCATCTCGAATATCCGTCACCATCGGCAATTTCTTCGCCAACATCTGATCAGCGATTTGAGTCACGACCTTGGAACCTGAGACTTGATAAGGCAACTCGGTGATGATGATTTCATTCTTTTCAACGCGATAAACCGCACGCATGCGATAACTACCACGCCCTGTGGTCTGGATCTTTAACATCTCCTCAGGCGGGGTAATAATCTCAGCACGGGTCGCTGAGTCAGGTGCAGGGATATACTCTGCGACTTTCTCATCACTGAGGTTGGGGTTGCGAATCAAGGCAATGGTGCCTTTGACCACTTCACGTAAATTATGCGGTGGAATATCCGTGGCCATCCCTACGGCGATCCCCGTGGTGCCATTGAGTAAAATATTAGGTACACGTGCCGGTAAAGTCACCGGTTCTTGTAAAGAGCCATCAAAGTTGTCTTGCCAATCACAAGTGCCCTGTCCCAACTCGGTCAGCAACAAGTCACTATACGGTGACAGTTTCGCTTCGGTATAACGCATCGCGGCAAAGGACTTCGGATCATCCGGTGAACCCCAGTTGCCCTGTCCCTCGACAAAGGGATAGCGATAACTAAACGGCTGCGCCATCAACACCATCGCTTCATAACAGGCGGAGTCGCCGTGCGGATGGTATTTACCCAGTACGTCACCGACCGTACGCGCTGATTTTTTTGGCTTTGCACTTGGTTTTAATCCCAACTCGCTCATCGCAAAAATGATCCGGCGCTGTACCGGTTTTAAGCCATCACTGATATGCGGCAATGCACGATCCATAATCACGTACATGGCATAGTTGAGATACGCTAGCTCAGTAAATTCGGCTACGGAACGATTTTCTGTCGCTTGATTCGCAAGGATGGTCATAACAAGCTGTATTCCTAATCAAACATTTATTGTTAAGTGGTTATGCTAAGTCTCAGCCCCTTTGGATACAAGGGCTGTGGAAAATTCAGTGCGACAAATACTGTCTTATGGGCTAAAACTATCCGTTTTTCTGTGTTTTAAAGCCGACATGGACCACATCATCCTGAGCACGCCAATCAGCTTATAAGCCAATCGATTCTAAAGTTTTACCTTTGGTTTCTTCGCCCAAGACCACAATGATCAATGCCACACCGAGCAATACTGCTGCAAACATCATAAAAATATGGCTAAACGCATTGGGCATCACCATCATCTGTGTGACCACAAATGGCGCAGCAATCCCGCCCAAACGACCGATTGCTGAGGCCCAGCCCGAACCAAAGGCACGCACATTGGCTGGGTAAAGCTCTGGCGTATAGGTATAAAGGACGCCCCATGCCCCCAAATTGAAGAACGACAATAAACAGCCCCACAGCATAATCATGCCCATGCTGTCGGCTTGCCCAAAGAAATAAGCCGAGACCGCACACATGGCGATAAAGCCAGCCAAGGTGGGCTTACGGCCAAGTTTCTCCACCAACCACGCAGCAGCGACATAGCCCGGTAACTGCGCCAAGATCATCATCAACACATATTCGAAGGACTGCACCATGGTATACCCCTGCTTGACCAACAAGCTTGGCAACCAGGTAAAAATGCCATAGTAGGAATACACGATCCCAAACCAGATCAACCACAGCATCAGACTACGGCGTGCCAATGGCCCAGACCAAAGCTGCACAAAGGATACGGTTTGCTGTGCCGACACTGGCTTGACCACCAGCTCTTGCACCACCTTAACACCGCATTGGCGCTCGATCTTCTGCACCAAACGATGGGCTTCGTCGATACGGCCACGGTTGATCAGATAGGGAATGGATTCGGGAACTTTGGCCAGCACCAAAACAACATACAACACCGGCAATCCACCGATCACAAAGGCCATCTGCCAACCAAACGAGGGAATCACAAAATAGGCCAGTAATGCCGCCACCAACCAGCCCAGGCCCCAGAAACTTTCCAGTAGCACGATAAAGCGACCCCGCACCTGCGCCGGAATATACTCACTCATCAGGGTCACGGCCACAGGTAACTGTCCCCCCAAACCAAAGCCGACGATAAAGCGAAAGATCAATAAATACGTCAGATTCGGTGCAATCGCACACAGTGCCGTAGCGATACTATAGATCGCCATGGTCAGCGCGAATACAGTTTTGCGCCCGATACGATCCGCCAAGCCACCCGCGCAAACCGCGCCCAAAGCCATGCCGATAAAGCCGATCGAAACCACCCAGCCTTTTTCAGCAGCGCTCATCTGCCAGTCTTCGGCCATTTTGGTCAGGATAAATGCGATCAAACCCGTGTCCATGGCATCGAACATCCAACCAAAGCCAATCAACAACAGGAGGCTGTAATGAAAGCGCCCAATCGGTAAGTTTTGTATACGTGAGATTAAATCCATAGTGCGAGCTGCCCCAATGATTCAATAATTGAAAAATATACTGAGCCGATGCAGTTGTAGGCTTTATGGCATCTGCCGAGTGAAATCAAAGCTGTGGCACCGACGGTATCAGCTCGTCAGCGCCCTATTTATCTTTTGAAATGAGTTTGATGTTCGTCCATGCGCTGTGCGCTCAGCCCTCGTCTTTGGAGGAGGCGGACTGTTCGTCATCGTCTTTGTAGATAAA
>JASLIY010000054.1 GCA_030152675.1 Acinetobacter sp. | reverse complement strand
CTGGCGGCGGGTATGCCACATGAGCAGATCAAACAGCGCTTTGACTGTCAGGTGGCATTAAACAATATCAGTCTGGAGATTCCTGCTCAGCAGATCTTTTGCCTCATGGGGCTCTCTGGATCAGGCAAGTCGACTTTGATTCGGCATATCAATCGCTTGATCGAACCCGATCAGGGCGAAATCTGGATTGGTGAAACTGCGATGACGCTGCTTGATTCGTCGGCACTCAGGCAGTTTAGACAGCAGCGGATCAGTATGGTGTTTCAACACTTTGGTTTATTTCCACATCTGAATGTCTTGGACAACACTGCATTTGCACTCAAAGTCAAAGGTGTTGCCGCCAAGCAGCGTCACCAACAGGCGCGCTTTTGGTTGAATGAGGTGGGCCTGTCAGGACATGAGTTGGATTTTCATGCACAGCTCTCTGGTGGTATGCAGCAGCGTGTCGGTCTGGCGCGTGCCTTGGCTGCGGGGACTGATATTTTGTTGATGGATGAGCCATTTTCCGCGCTTGATCCATTGATTCGCAGCAAGTTGCAACAGTTGTTGCTCGACTTACAGCAGCGCTATGCCAAAACCGTGGTCTTTGTCACGCATGATGTGCATGAGGCTCGACAGCTTGGCGCGCAGGTTGCCTTAATGAAGGCTGGTGAGGTGGTGCAGACGGGTTCGCTGGATACCTTGGAACAGCATCCGGTGAATGATTATGTGCGTGAATTTATCAGCGCGACGCAGATCTCTAGCGGGTCGTGATTGAGTGCCGAACTACGCAGAGTGGGTGTTGATCAGAGAGAAAGAAGGCGCCCACAGGCGCCTTTTTTCTATTCTGTTGCGTAAATCACAACGGTGTATTGAGCTTACTCATGTTCATTGTGCTGTGGAGCAGGGTAGCGGAAGCCTCGGGTTCTAAACGCCAAGTAACCGACACCAATTGCAGCCCAGATTAAGCCAATTTTCAATGCAGTCTCATCGATTTCGAGCCACATCAGGAACACGCTGGCAAAACCAAGCAATGGAATGACGATGTAATTGATTACTTCTTTGACCGATTTATTGCGCCCATCACGTAGTGCATAACGCGAGATCACCGAGAAGTTCACAAAACTAAAGGCTGTTAATGCACCGAAGCTAATCAGGTTGGCAATATGCTCAAAGTCCAAGAAGCCAGCAGTCAATGCCACCACACCCACGATCACGATGTTATACGTCGGGGTATACAATCTCGGGCTGATATGACCAAAGATTTTTTTGTTGATCACGCCATCACGACCCATCACATACATCAAACGCGATACACCCGCATGCGCTGAAATACCAGATGCCATCACGGTAATAATCGCAAAGCCTAAGATCACGTTTTTAAATAGCAAGCCACCAATCGCGAATAAAATCTCCGGTTGGGTCTCATCAATTTTGGTGAAGTAGAGGTTTGGATCACTCGGGAAATAGATCTGCATAAAGTAGGTGCTGATGATAAAGATAATCCCAGCAATAAATGCAGTTAAAAAGATCGCCCGTGGTAAAGTTTTTTCAGCATCTTTGGTTTCTTCTGCCAGCGATGACAGTGCATCAAAACCGGTGAAGGAGAAACATAAAATCGTGGCACCCGTCATCAAAGCGCCGATTGAGGTCATTTCATTCCAAAACGGCTCTAGACTCCAGAGTTGATACTGCGCGGCGTTTAAGCTGCCATCCGCATTGATCCCTTGTGTCAGCAGGAGATAGACTTGGTAAGTGAAATAGAAAATAATTCCGACTTGAACAAAGACAATCACACTATTAAATCGAGCAACAAAACGCGCGCCAAACAAGTTAATCACGGTCATGATGATGGTTAAACCAATCACCCAGATCCAGTTATTGACGTGCGGAAATAAAGCTCTTAAATAAATATCCGCCAAAATAATATTGACCAGCGGCGAGAGTAAATAATCCAACCACGATGACCAGCCCACCATAAATCCGACATTGGGATGTATTGATTTTTGTGCATAGGTGTAGGCTGAACCCGCAGATGGATAGCGTTTGATCATGTGCCCATAGCTGATGGAGGTTAATAAGATTGCGACGAGGGCAAAAATATATGAGGTGGGTACGTGCGATTGACTGTATTGCGATACTAATCCAAACGTATCAAACACCGTCATCGGTTGAATATAGGCCAACCCAATAATAATGATATGCCAGAGCACAAGATTTTTTTGGAGTTTAGCGGCAGGTTGGGTCCCAGTAATATGTGTCAACGGCGGATTCCTCATAGTCGTTGATCAAGGATCAGTCATATTGATTATGGATCGATTGAGACGAACGATCCACCCTACGAGTCGAAGCAAAGTACGCAATCTACTTCAATTTGATTTTATTTGCGCTTGGCCTTACTTCATTTTTTTGAGTCGAGTAGAGCGCATGGCTTAAAATACAATGGCAATTCTCACTCAAGACAAAAGCCTGATGTTTAAAAAACATCAGGCTTGATTTGTGGGTATAGTGGCTGATTTTTTGGAAATTACCAAGCTTTTTCTAGGATCGATTTCAAATCTTTTAAGCTGGTTTCTTTCGGGTTAAAGATGATTGAGCCATCATTCAGGGCTTTTTCTGCAACTTCATCCAATTGTGCTTGGCTGACTTTACCTGTTTCACTCAAGCTGCGCGGCAGTTTGGTCAAACTGTGCAGGCGATCACGGATGGTCAACAGCGTGTCAATGGCTTTATCTGCACGTTGATCCGCAGGTGTCTGTGCATAGATATCAGGACCGGCCAAGGGCAACAATAAGTCAGCGATCTTGTCGGCATTGACGTCTTTGTTGTATTGCAACACATAAGGCAAGAATAAATTCATGCATAAACCATGTGGTAAATGCGCCACTGCACCGAGAGCATGACCGAGAGAGTGAATTAAGCCGACCATCGAGTTTGAAAATGCCACACCCGCCATTGTCGAGGCTTGGGCCAGTTCAAGACGACCCTCAGCATGATCAGGATTGTCGAGCACCTCAAATAAGTTTTGCGCGATTTTTTTGATTGCAGCGGTGGCATAAGCATCGCTCATCGGGTTGGCAGCCAAGCAGGTGTAGGCTTCAACCGCATGGGTCATGGCATCCATTGCAGTCATCGCAGTCAGGTGCGGTGGCAGTGTTTTGGTCATGCGTGGATCTAAAATCGCAGCATGTGGCATCAAGTAGTGTGAGGTAAATGGAATTTTCACATGACGTTGATTGTCTGAAACCACGGCCACCATGGTGACTTCTGAGCCTGTCCCTGAGGTGGTCGGGATCACAAAAAATGGTTTTAACGGACGCGGCAGGTTATGTGCGCCTGAGTATTTGAGGAGGTCATCACCGCCTTCGCTGACCAAAATGTTGGTGGCTTTCGAGGTGTCAATCACTGAACCGCCACCGACTGCGATGATCGCATCGCATTGGTTGTCACGATAGGCTGTCGCTGCAGCATGTACGGTTTCTAAGCTTGAGTCTGGCGGCACGTCATCAAAAATATAGGCCAAGACCACATCGGTGGATTCAAAGGCCGCTTCGATTGGCGCGAGCAGGTGATTGTTGCGTACACCTTTGTCGGTGATGATCATCGGGCGTTTTGCACCCAATGAGGCCAGTTCAAATGGAATGTGCTCTAACGCGGCATGGCCAGCAATGACTTTGACTGGGCAGAAAAATTCGTAATATGACTTGGCCATGTTATGCACTCCGTTTTAAATATGATTGAGCCACTTTGAGATAAATGTTTGCGGCACTACTGAGTTTTTCTTTCAAGCTTAATTGTTGTGGGTATTCTTTCACTGCCAATTGCGCCACCAATTTTGGCAAGATCAAAGATTCCATTTTATTTAAACAGCGCACCAAGCGGATCGCATGACTGATATCACCATCGGCAATCATACGATCATTGGCAAAGGCTTGTGCGGTACTTTCTTGGAATGAAAAAACTAAAAAAGCATGGTGTAAATGCTTAAAGGTAATGGTTAAATCCGGTTTAACCTCACTGGCTTTGACCAGTTGTAGTTGCTGTTGATCGTTCACTTGAGCAATAAATGCAGGCCCATCAGGGAAGACCTTCATGGACAAACGAAAACCGACCGGAAACTTAGAAATATCGTGTTGAATTTCTTTATCCACCTGGCTTGCCATCACCAAACCTCTGCCAATCACATCCATCATGAGCTTGACATAGGCCAGTTCGAAGGCAGGCTTGAAAGATTTGCTTGAAATCACGCGTGCATCCCTTTTTCAGTATTATTGAGTTATTCAATTATTTAGAGTAATTACTCTAATTTGTTTTGTTGCTAAAATAAAGTCTTTTATCGTTCGAGCAGTTCAACATGACTAAAATATTCACTTTGTTGAAAGCGTTGAATGACATCTTGGCACAATTGTGTATAACTTGGGTAAGGTTCCACCATATCACGAATTCGTACCATTTCTAAGCCCGCGTAACCACAGGGATTAATGGTGTGAAAGCCGTGTAAATCGCAATCGATATTCAGGGCCAAACCATGGTAGCTACGGCCACGACGGATCTTAAAGCCCAGTGAACCGATTTTACGTTCTTCGACATAGACGCCAGGGGCATCTTTTTTGGCATAGGCCTGGATACCGTATTGATTGAGCAAGTCAATCATGAGATTTTCCGCAAAACTGACCAGAGTTCGAACATTCCAACCGAGACGATTCAGATCAAATAAGAAGTAAATCACCAACTGTCCCGGTCCATGCCAAGTCACTTGACCACCACGGTCACTTTGCACCACCGGAATATCACTTGGAATCAAGATGTGTTCAGCTTTGCCTGCCTGACCTTGGGTCAGCACCTCAGCATGTTGTAACAGCCACAACTGATCTGGCGAATGTTCATCGCGTTGTTCGGTATAGCGTTTCATTTCTTCGAAGCGATCGGCATAGGCCGTTAGGTCTTGATATTGGCGAATCGTTAAAGCAGGTTGAACACGATCATTCATCAGTGGTAAGTCCCTCTAAACAGCAATGTCAGTAGTATAAAGAACTTTGCAGCAGTTATCAGGCTAAAAAAAATCACCCAAGTCACACACTTGGATGATTTCAGTGGCTTGAACTGCCGCGGCAGATGATGCGCTTAGAGCGCGGTCTTGATCAATGGGCAAGCCGCCAAATCTGCATACAAAGCGTGTACTTGTTCAAGCTCATCAAATCTTAACTGCGCGGTTAAGGAGTGATATTTGCCGGTCTTTGACGGCTGTACCGCTAAGCTGTCTTTTTGGAAGTCAGGGAAGTGTTTGAGCAAAATCGAAACGACAGCGTTATGTAGTTCTTCGCCTGCATCGCCAATCAGTTTGATCGGGTAGTCCATAGGAAACACCCATAGATCTTCGCGGAGTTCACGAGAAGGTGTGCGGTCGGTCATAAGTCACCTCTATTGCTCTAGCGCGCTGTATCTAGATCTCAATCGATACGGCGCATAGATGATATTTAAATTTGAGTAAAGATGAAAAAACGCCTGCAAAATCATTGGCAGGCGTTAAATTCATCCTAAACGATGTTGGATAAGATGGGGATCACTGTTTTAAAATACAAGTCATTCCGCATCAATCACTGAGCCCATGCGCGAGTATGTTACAACTGCGCTGGGCTGGATTCGCTTAGATGGGTTGAAACTTAGTCGTTCTCAAGGAATGAACGTAAGTGTTCAGAACGTGAAGGATGACGGAGTTTACGTAAGGCTTTCGCTTCGATCTGACGAATACGTTCACGGGTCACATCAAACTGTTTGCCCACTTCTTCCAAAGTATGGTCGGTTGGCATATCAATACCAAAACGCATTTTCAAGACTTTGGCTTCACGTTCAGTCAAGTTTTCCAAGACTTCACGCGTGGCTTCTTTCAGACCTTCAGACGTTGCAGCATCGACCGGAGAGGTGATGTTGCTGTCTTCAATGAAGTCACCCAAGTGTGAATCTTCATCATCACCAATTGGCGTCTCCATAGAGATCGGCTCTTTGGCGATTTTGAGGACTTTACGCACTTTGACTTCGTCCATCTCGAGACGTTCGCCCAATTCTTCAGGTGTAGGTTCACGGCCCATTTCTTGAAGTAACTGACGTGACACACGGTTGATCTTGTTGATGGTCTCAATCATGTGCACCGGAATACGAATGGTACGTGCCTGATCCGCGATCGAACGCGTAATCGCCTGACGAATCCACCAAGTGGCATAGGTCGAGAATTTATAACCACGACGGTATTCAAACTTGTCGACCGCTTTCATCAAGCCGATATTGCCTTCTTGAATCAAGTCGAGGAATTGCAAACCACGGTTGGTGTATTTTTTCGCGATCGAAATCACCAAACGTAAGTTGGCTTCGATCATTTCACGCTTAGCACGACGTGCTTTGGCTTCACCAATGGCCATACGTTTAGAAATCTCTTTCATTTCCTTAACGTTCAGGCCAAGCTCTTTCTCGATATCGGCAATTTTTTGTTGAAAAGCCATCACATCTGGACGAACTTTTTCTAAATAATTTTTGACTTCGGCAGGGGCTTTCGCGATCTGCTCATCTAACCAAGCTGGATTTGACTCTTGGCCTGGGAAAGACGTTCTAAACTGGGTACGATCCATACGACCACGACGCACAGCATAGCGCATCACTTCACGTTCAGCCGTACGTACTTGCTCGTGAGTACCGCGGATCAGTTCAGAAATGATCTCAAACAAACGTGGGGTAAATTTAAACATCATGAACACGCTTGCGAGTGCTTCAAGTGCTTCGTTGGCTTGTGGGCTGTTACGACCATGTTCAAGGATCGCTGCTTTGGCCGCTTGACGTGCATTATCAAGCTCTTCAAAGCGTAGGCGTGCAATTTCAGGATCTGGACCAGACTCGACTTCTGATTCTTCTTCAGTCTCGGCCTCTTCTTCCTCGTCATCGTCGAGCTTGACAT
>JASLIY010000046.1 GCA_030152675.1 Acinetobacter sp. | reverse complement strand
GAAGTTACGACCCGGCTCAACACGACGATCTAGATCATATGAGTTATCGATATAGCCCACACCTGCAGCCACATAAACGCTTTTCGCAAATACATTTTCGCTTGCGCCCCATGGACGAATCTCAGCATTTAAGTAAGCTGTTTTGTTTTCCATATCAAGGTCGTATTTTGAGCCGTTGATTTTCACATCATCAGACCAAGAGATATCACCGCCGTTATAACCCAAAGCTAAGCCCACGTATGGGTTAACCGTCCAAAGCAAAGCACCACCGTAACCAGTTGTACCCACTTCAGCACGCACGCCAGATGGAATCAACTGATTGGCTTCGAAGACATTGCCACTGCGGACAATTTGCGAATCAGCCATCGCCATACCAGACAATGATAATGCGGTTGTGACAACAGCAAGTTTAAACAATTTCATAAACATTTCCTCAAATAGTTGAGCTTTTCTAATCATTCGGCATTTTTGTTTCAGGCCCGAGATGAATAATAAACGAGCACTCACGTTTGTTTAACAATTAAATGATTACTTTTTGTTATTTTTTGATACATTTGAGGCTTAAGTCATGTTTTATAAACATTATTTATTTTTTTAAAAATTGAAGTTCCAGATATTTGTCTAATAAAAATACACATTTATCTTATAACTTACAGCAATGCTTAATTTTTAGCATTTATCAACACAATTTAGTGTAAAATCTTTAAAATTTTTTGGGAAGGAAGATTATGTCTCAGCTTTCAACAATTATTGAACAAGCTTTTGAAAATCGTGCAAATTTTTCTGCAACGGATTGCCCTGCTGACGTTCGTCAAGCGGTTGAAGAAGCCATTGCTGGCCTCGACAATGGTAGCCTACGTGTTGCTGAAAAAATTGATGGAGAATGGGTTGTCCATCAATGGCTTAAAAAAGCGGTGTTGTTATCTTTCAAGATCAATGACAACCATCCGATCGAAGCCGGCGCTCTGCGTTTTTATGACAAAGTAGACACCAAGCATGCCGATTGGACTGAAGAACAGTTCAAAGCTTCTGGCGTTCGTGTTGTACCCCCTGCAGTTGCGCGTAAAGGCAGCTTCCAAGCCAAAAATGTGGTTCTGATGCCGTCTTATGTCAACATCGGTGCCTATGTCGATGAAGGCACCATGGTTGATACTTGGGCGACTGTCGGTTCTTGCGCTCAAATCGGTAAAAATGTTCACCTTTCTGGTGGCGTGGGCATCGGCGGTGTACTCGAACCCTTACAAGCCAATCCAACCATTATTGAAGACAACTGCTTCATTGGTGCACGTTCTGAAATCGTTGAAGGCGTGATCGTTGAAGAAGGTTCTGTGATTTCAATGGGCGTGTATATCGGTCAATCAACCCGTATTTATGATCGTGAAACTGGCGAAATCCATTATGGTCGCGTACCTGCGGGTTCCGTCGTTGTTTCAGGTAGCTTGCCGTCTAAAGATGGAAGCTATAGCTTGTATGCAGCAGTGATCGTGAAAAAAGTTGATGCAAAAACACGTGCAAAAACCAGCTTAAACGATTTACTTCGCGCAGAATAATCTATTCAGCTCACATTTGAGCTTATACTCTCACTCATATATTGGCTGATTTAGCCACGCCTAAGCTGCCGGTATATCAGTCTCTACGTTCAATATTGAGCGTAGAGATTTTTTGTTTTCTACTCTTGTTTTTGTTTTTCTATACCGTCGTTGAAGTGGTCTATATCTTATGCAAACGCTCCGTTCTTCTGCTATCCCTGTTTCTGATCCGTCTGCGGGTTTACGTATTACGGAGATTTTCTATTCCTTGCAAGGTGAGGCCAATGCGGCTGGACTGCCAACCGTGTTTATCCGTTTAACCGGTTGCCCATTGCGCTGTCATTACTGTGATACCACTTATTCCTTTGAAGGCGGTGAACGACAATCACTCGATGCCATCATTCAAACCACGATGGCACATAACACCCCCTATATTTGTGTCACCGGTGGTGAACCCTTAGCACAGCCCAATGCCCTGCCCTTGATGACTCGGCTGGCTGACTTAGGCTGTGAAGTCTCTTTAGAAACCAGTGGTGCCTTGGATGTCTCCAAAGTCGATCCTCGTGTCTCTAAAGTACTCGACCTCAAGACCCCGAGCTCTGGTGAAGAACGCCGTAATTTGATCAGCAACTTAGACCATCTGACAGCCAAGGATCAGATCAAGTTTGTGATTTGCAATCGAGAAGATTATCTCTGGTCAAAACAACAAGTTGAAAAATATCAACTGACGGATAAAGTCTCGACCGTTTGGTTCTCACCGGCATTTGCAGTCGAAAAAGGCGCTGTGGCATTGCCGGCACTGGCACGAGACTTGGCGCAGTGGATCTTGGAGGATCATCTCAAGGTGCGTTTCCAACTTCAGCTGCATAAACTGCTGTGGAATGATGAAACCGGACGCTAAGATCGCGTCTCATGACTTGAAAGCATAGCGCTGAAGGACTAAGCTCATTCATGCTGTGTTACATCCACATGCCAAGCCCAATGTCATCAATTAACTGAATATTCAATGAATACCAGGTTGGAAACTCCAATTGGGTATTCAAGCTCATGATCAACTTAAAACCTATCTGGAGATTTTATGATGCGCTCGCGTGCCATCGTGTTGCTTTCTGGCGGCCTAGACTCAACAACATGTTTAGCATGGGCTCAAGCCCGCTATGACTGCATCGCAATCAGTTTTATGTATGGCCAACGCTCCAGTACGGAGCTAGACGCAGCAAAGGCACTGGCTGCGCGCGCAGGTGTAGAACATCGCGTGATTAATATTGATCTAGGCAGTCTCGGTGGCTCGGCACTGACCGATCATAGCATCGAGATTCCGGAACAAGCGCAATCGGGTATTCCCATTACTTATGTTCCAGCACGCAACACCATCTTCCTTTCCTACGCCTTAGCTGCTGCTGAAGTCTATGCAGCAGAAGCGATCGTTATTGGGATTAATGCTGTTGATTATTCGGGCTATCCTGACTGTCGTCCTGAGTTTATTGACGCCTTTGCGCACATGGCAAGATTGGCAACAAAAGTGGGAATTGAAGGTAAGCCTTTGAAAATTGAAACACCTTTGTTACATTTATCCAAAGCGAATATTATACGCCTAGGGCTTGAACATGGCGTAGACTACAGTCAAACAGTCTCTTGTTATCAAGCAGATGACCAAGGACGTGCATGTGGGAAATGTGATAGTTGTCGCTTACGCAGCCAAGGGTTCATGGATGCAGACGTCACAGATCCAACACGTTATATACCGCAATAATTAGGTAATTTTTATGAAAATTTTTAAATCCGGTTTGTTTTTCTCTACGCTTATCGCAGCTTCAGCAACACTTGCAACCAGCGCATTTGCTGCTGATGATGCACTTCAAAATGCGTATAAGAGCGCTAACGTCAAAGCATCGTTGATCAATGTATGTAAAACAGAAACTGCCAAAAGCGGTAAATTAACAACTGCTGAAGTTGCGAAATACTGTGGTTGTGCAATCGAATCTGACGGTAAATTGACTAACGCACAAAAATGGGAAATCCAAAGCGCGATTAACCAAAAGAAAAGCCCTGCAACTTTAGCGTTTGTTCAAAAGCAAAACCAAGAGCTTCAAGCATGTTTCGGTCCACAGTTGACCACTAAATTAAAAACATTGACTGAAGAAGCGATGAAAGCAGCACAAGCGAAAAAATAATATTGATCAGAAACGGTTCCATCTTTAGCGCTTCACATCGGAGATCACGCCAATCGCTTGGCGCCTCCCAGTAAGCAGACCAAGATGCTGATCAGTATTGATTTGACGCACACAATCTAGTGCACATCAGGTTTTGAATAAAACCACCAAGCGAGCCACATAATGTGGCTCGTTTTTATGTCGGAGATCTTTTATGTCATGCGAACAGATTCAACTTCCAAATCAAAGCTTCCCAGCCACCACGGATGAAGTCAATTTAACTCAAATCTCGACCGATTGGTTAATCGTTTATTTTTATCCCAAAGATTCAACACCCGGCTGCACCACCCAAGCGACCGACTTTTCAAGTCTTAAATCTGAGTTCGATGCACGAGATACCACCATCATCGGGGTATCGCGTGACTCAGTCAAAGCACACCAAAATTTTACTGAAAAACAAGGCCTCAGCATCAATCTCATCAGTGATAAAGAGCAAGTGCTGTGTCAGCTCTTTGATGTGATCAAAGAAAAAAATATGTACGGCAAAAAAGTCATGGGCGTTGAACGCTCGACTTTTATTTTTCATCAATCGCAACTGGTGAAAGAATATCGCAAAGTCAAAGCCGCTGGCCATGCAGAACAAGTCTTGGCGGACCTGAAAGCCTTACAAACGGCTTAAGTACAGCTTGGCTTGTACAGGCTCAAAGCTCAAAAAGTATCCGTATTGACATCACCAGACCCAATATCAGATTGGGTCTGGTGATCTTCTCAGGCGATCTCGCTGCATTATAGTTCCATCTTGAGCAACAACACCGCAATGATCCACATACTACAGCCAATCATGACATCCAAAATCTGCCACGCCTTGGCGTTATAAAACCACGGACTGAGCCAACGCGCAGCATAGCCCAAGCTAAAAAAGAATAACCATGAGGCACTGATCGCACCCAAAGCAAAGTACAGCTTCGTCGCACTAAACTGGGTTGAAATTGCCCCCAATAAAATCACCGTATCCAAATACACATGTGGATTCAGCCAAGTCAGCGCCAAGCACATCAAGATCAACTGTCCAACGGATGCCACCGCTGCGTCACTGATCAAGGGGGTATTTTGCAGACGATAAGCTTGGTAAAAATGTTGTGCACCATAAAACAAAAGAAATCCCGCCCCGAGATATTTGGCCCACAGCATCAGCTGTGGATAGAGTTGGATCACTTTGCCAAAACCCAAGATGCCGAGTGAAATCAAAATCGAATCCGATAAGGCGCAGACTAAACACACCCAAAACACCGCTTGTTTTTTGAGGCCTTGTTTGAGTACAAATGCATTTTGTGCGCCGATCGCTAAGATTAAAGCGCCACTGCTGACAAAGCCTTGGATGAATGTATTCAGCATGAATGCTGCTCCTTGTTGCATCGCGAGAAAACCCACAGCATAGATTTATTTTTCCCCTCTCGCGCATGCTGCAGAAAATATCATGCTGCTTGAGTTTTTCTCA
>JASLIY010000018.1 GCA_030152675.1 Acinetobacter sp. | reverse complement strand
CGCAGATGCAGCAGCTTTAATCAGGTCAGGTATACGCACGATCGACTCTGTGATCGAAAACTCCGTGTGAATACCAAGATGTACAAACTGCATAGCAAAATCCTAAATGAAAGCCGGCGATATTTTAACATGGACTGATTTCTGAGGGCAGGGCAATCTGGAATTTAGCAGCGTTCTGTTGAATGATTGGCTAATTTCTGATTGCAAAGACAAAAAAAATCAATAAGATAAATTTTCAATCATCGAAATATGTCTAGATAAATCAAGGAATTTTATGAAGCTTAAAAGCATTGCACTGTCTATTTTAATGGCCTGTTCACTGTCTACAGGGGTATATGCAGAGGTCGAGGACTATAGTAAAGGCTTAGAAAAGCGTGCCACTCAGGGCAATGCACAAGCACAATATGATGTGGGACAAGCCTATTTTATGGGCGAAGGTGTGGATGAGGATGATGATATTGCGTTGGCATGGTTCCGCAAGGCTGCGGCTCAAGGTCATTTAGATGCGATCCATGCGGTGGGGAACATGTATTACTATGGCTATTCCGTAGATGAGAATAATCCTGAAGCGGTGAAATGGTTTACGCAAGCCGCCAATCGTGGACATCTAACATCACAATTTGTATTGGGTAAATTGTATGAAGATGGCGATACTGGGGTCAAAGCTGATCCGAAAAAATCCGCATATTGGTTATTAAAAGCAGCAGATGGCGGGATGTCTGAGGCTCAGTTTTACATTGGCTATAATTATGAAACCGGTGTTTCAGTTGAAAAAGATTTGAAAAAAGCCATGCATTATTATCAGTTGGCTGCGAAACAGAAAAATCCTGATGCTTTAAATAATATTGGGGTGTTCTATGAAGATGGTGAGGGTGTAGCCCAGAACTATACTGAGGCGCTGAAATACTATAAAGCAGCAGCAGAGCTTGATAATGAAGTCGCGGTTTCCAATATCGCCTCATTGTATGAAAATGGCTATGGTGTCAAAAAAGATTTCAAAATGGCAGCGCAATACTATGAGCGTGCAGCTGAGCTTGGCGATGAAAGTGCAATGAAATCATTGGCTGACTTATATGAGCAAGGCGGATTTGGTTTAAAGAAAGATCTACGCAAAGCGAAATCTTATATGGATGCTTATATGGCTAATTAATCGGGTGGCTTTGGATTAAAACCACGGCCCCACTTTTAAAGTGCTATATCGATCGCGTTTGTTGCACCCCGTGTTGGGTGCAACATCGCACAATTGAGCTGTTATAAATACATGATATTTGCTCGGTAGATCTTTGCACATCAATCCAAACTGAGTAGATTAGGGTCTCTTAAAACAAAAGCCCAAAACAATAAAATAGCCTAAGCATCAAAATCACATTGCAATCCGCTTTATAACCCAGATCTGACAGTGGCGGTAGGACACCGCATATTTTGTGCTGGGGGTATCGGGACATAGCCCTCAGCGTAAAAAAGGTTTTGCTTACTTTTTAAAAAGTAACGAGAACAAGTTCACTCACTGAGGCTAAGGGCGGTAAGACTTGCCATTCCATGTTGATTAAAAAATTAAGCGATAAGCGGCGATGTGTAGTGCTTAACTCAATGTGGGCAGAGTTTTCAGTTTTTCCTCAGTTAGCTGCGGGCTCACTGTATTATTCATCTGATCTGGTCGTATTCGATGGTAGTCACTCATCAAGTATAGAGCGATGTTAATTTTAGCCTTGCTATGAAGTTACTTAAAAAACAAAGCGCTCATTTAACATGACGTATAGCTGGCTAAAAACACGCAATCATTTTGAGGTTTTTGCCGATATATTTTTTATTTTTACCGTTTGATTTAAATTTGGTTTACAAATACTCACACATTGAATAATAATAATTATTGTTTAGATTAACAGATTGGATTCATGAACTCTGTCAACAGCGCACATATGCAGCAGCATTTGATTCAGGAGATGTATTTAGATCATCACAGCTGGTTACAGCAGTGGCTCAGTCGCCGTGTGGCCTATCCTTTTAGTGCGGCAGATTTAGTCCAAGATACTTTTTTAAAACTGTTACAAGGCCAGCAGACGCTGAGTGCGATTCAAGAGCCACGTGCCTATCTGGTCAATATGGCGAAAAACCTATTGATTGATCGGCAACGCCGTTATCGTCTGGAAAAGAATTATTTAGATCGTTTGGCGCAGCAGGCTCTAGAGGATGAGGCGGTGCTGGAACCGCAGCAACTTGACGCCATGATCGACTTTTTAGATTTTCTCACTCAAGCCTTGGAGACGGCGGCACCCATCGCACGGCAGGCTTTTTTGATGTATTACTTCGAAGGCTATAAGCAGAGTGAAATTGCCACCAAGATTGGCATGTCATTGCGTTCCACCCAATTGTATTTGGCGCAGTGTTTAAAGCTATGTTATGCCCAAGCCCAGCAGCGAAATACATGAGCAAGACGCGAGATACTGGGGATGATGCAGAGACGCGAGCCACTGCTATAGATGGGCAGGTGATCGATCTAGACTTAGAACTGGCGCTGTGGGTGATTCAACTGGAGAGTGATGACCCAATCGAGCGCGCACAAGCAGAACAAGATTTTATACACTGGCAGCAGCAACATGTGGATCGACTGCAAGAATTAGAACAATTTCAAGATTTTGCTCAGCAACTACAACAACGCTCCACGCAAGTTCCGATTTCAGCACACAACTTCAATCAGAGTATTGAGGAAGAACATTGCAGTCAGCATCAGCTCAAACGCGCATTTTCAACACCGCTTTTGATGCTGCTGTTGACCGTGACGCTGATGATTGTTCTGCTGAGCCGTTGGGGGGAGCATGACTTCACTTATGGTTATTACTTTGCTGATTATAAAACCGCAGTAGGGTATCCCCAATCCTTGGTACTTGAAGATGGTTCACAGATCACGTTGGGAGCACAGTCTGCACTGAAGCTTAACTTCACGGCAACACAACGTGAGGTCGTGTTAGTGCAAGGCGAGATCTATGTCGATGTCGCTCCAGACAGGCAACGGCCTTTTGTGATTGCGACACCTCAAGCACGCTTTGAAGCGCTGGGGACGCGTTTTTTTGTGCGGCAATATCCTGAGTATAGTCAGATTGATATGCTGCATTCCAAGGTCAGTGTGCAGTCCAAGATAGATCCAGATGCGGTCGCCGTGGTACAGCAGGGGCAACGTCTCTATGCGGATGCACACGGTCTGGGGCATCCGCAAAAAATATCGACTCAGATGGCTGAAACTGCTTGGCAGCAAGGGCAAATCGTCGCGGAAGACTTGGCGCTCTCAGACTTACTTACACAACTCAATCGGCACTTCCCTGAGTATTTTATCTATTCGGCGGATGCTCTGAAACCATTCAAAATCAATGGTGTGATCGATACACAACAAGACGTTGATCACATCCTTGCTTTGATCATGGCGCAATATCCACAGCTAAAAGTACACCGTATCGCAGGACGAGTCTTGTGGATTCAAGTGGCTTAGGGGATTTTGATATTTCATCCATGAATCATCAACTGACCCTAAGTTGCGAGCACTGTGCACGGCACAGCCTTGTACTTGCAGATTAATTTCAATTTCATTGCGCTTTTTAGATCTCTGCTTCGTCATATAAACAATAAACACGGTGATTCAATCACTCCATCAAAGTTAATGATTATCATTTGATATATGAGCACTCCCATTATGCAACTGCCTCACAGCACATTTTCAAGCTTGAAACCATTGGCCCTGTCGATCTCTTTGGCATTGCTGGGCGGGTCGATTGCATCACTCAGTCATGCCCAGTCTGGTCAGGTGAGTCAAACTTTTCAGACCCAAGCCGGGAGTTTGAGCCAAGCACTCAATCAGTTGGCATTGCAGGCACGGGTTTCGATTCTGATCGAGAGCCCACATGCCCAAGGCTATCAAGTGGCTGCTTTGCAAGGTCAATATACGGTAGATCAAGCCTTTGCCACCTTGCTGAGTGGCAGTCCTTTTCAGATCGCTAAAACCAAAGCCGGTTATCTGCTGACTGATCAAGCCCAAGCCGCGGCAACGCAGACAGAGGAGCGCGTGCAGTCAACGGCGGTGCATACGATTGAGACAAGCAAAGCGACGCCGGAGACCGTGACCTTGAGTACGATTGTGGTTCAGGCAGGACAAGTCCAACGTGCCAATAACGAAGAGCAATTTGATCAAAAGCGCTTGCATCGTGAGTTGATCAGTGATGAACGCCAATTGGTGGCCAATACCGTTGGTGTGAGTGTGGTGGAAAGCGGTCGTTCCGGTTCCAATGGTTATGCTATTCGTGGGGTCGATACCGATCGTGTCGCCATCGTGGTTGATGGGATGACCCAAGCGGAAAGCTTTATGCCAGATGTATATCGCGGTTATGGTTATTTTAATGGCAGCCGCAATGGGACTGAGTTGGAAAATATCAGTGCTGTCACTGTCCACAAAGGTGCCAATTCCTTTGCTGAGGGCAGTGGTGCCTTGGGCGGTAGTGTGGTGTTTAACACCAAAACCGTCGATGACTTTATCACCACCGACAAGAACTGGGGCGGATTGGCCAAGCTGGCCTATGATTCTAAAAATGAAGAGTTTCGCTATGTGGCGGGCGGTGCAGTGCGTTACAACGATCTGCATGCACTGCTGCAATATACCCAACGCGATGGGCATGAAACCAAGGCTTATGGCGATGGCAAAGATATTTATGGTGAGGCACGAGGCTTGGCAGATCCTGTGGATGCCAAGACCAAATCATTGCTGGCCAAAGTGGGGTATCAGCCCAGTGATGCACACTTTTTTGAGGCCAGTTTTGAAAATAGAACCGCGGATGTATATACCACGGAAAAATCTTTTTCCGATATCTTCGGTCAGCATCGTTTAGCGGAGGACTATTCACCCTACACGCGCTATCGCCTAGATTATATTTGGACGCCTGAAAACGCACTGCTGCAGCAAATCAAGACCACTTTAAGTCAGCAAGAAATCGAGCAGCAGTCGATCACCAACGGCTTAGATCGAGATAGCCATCTGCGCTTACAACGTTATGATCGTAAATTTACCCAGAAGCAACAGCAACTCTCCACACGTTTGAATTTTCAGCCTTTTCAAGCTTTAGGTGCTGAACATCGCACTGAGTTACAGCTACAGGGGCAGTTGCAGAAATTTGAAAATGACAATATTGACACGCTGTATAACAAGGGTGTCGAGGTGCATCAAAGTCGTTACAACATTATTGAGCCGGTACATTCTAAAGTCTTTAACTTTAAGGCGCTTGATCAAATGCGTTGGTCAGATCAATGGCGTACGGACGTCGGTCTACGCTATGACTTTTATCAGCACCATCCTGATGCTGAGGAAAATCCAAAAAAGAGCTTCAATGCGGTGAGCTTTTTAGGCAATCTGAGTTATCAACCGAGCGAGCAATGGCGCTTTAACTATCAACTGGCTCAAGGTTTTCGCGCACCCAAAGCCGAAGAGATGTATTTTAAATTCCACCGTGGCAACAACCATTTTGACCCCAATCCTGAGTTAAAAGCCGAAACTGCACTCAATCATGAGCTGAGTGCCGAGTTTAAGAATGAGCATTATCGGGTCAATGCCAGCGCCTTCTATTCGCAATATCGTAACTTTATCGAAGAGCGCTATACCCAAGGCTCACAGCCGAATGAATGGTATGACAGTTGTAAATACTATGGCTGTTCAGAGATCGAAACCTTAGATATTTATAAGAGTATCAACGTCGATCATGCCAAGGTTTATGGCTTTGAGTTGCAAGCTGATATTGACCTAGCACATTGGAGATTACCCGAAGGCTTGCAGCTCTCGCTCAGTGCCAATATTGCCAAAGGCAGTAATAGTGATGGTGATGCCTTACGCTCGATTCAACCTGCAACGGGCGTGGTGCAGTTGAGTTATGCACCTGAAGATGCACAGTGGGGAAGCACTTGGACGACGCGCATGGTTGCAGAGAAAAAGGAAAAAGACACGGTTATTACGTCTTATACTTGGCGCGGTGTCAATCAACATACGGCGAAGTATGTCAGCAGTGGTTATAGCGTTTCTGACCTCACCGCGTTTTATCAATTCACTCCACGCACTCAGTTCAATGTTGGCGTATTTAATATCTTGGATAAAAAATACAGCACTTGGGACAGTCTGCGCAGCATTCCCGAGTTCGGCACCACCAACCGTATTGATTATAAGGGTGAAGGCTTAGATCGCTTCACCTCACCAGGACGTAACTACAGCGTGAGTTTGGTGCATCATTTTTAATCCTCACCCAACCTCTCCTTAAAAAGGCGTGTTAAATCCTCACCCAACCTCTCCTTAAAAAGGCGTGTTTTAAATCCTCACCTAACCTCTCCTTAAAAAGGAGAGGTATTTATAGTGTGGTAGTCTTCTGTGCGTTGCATGGCGGCTTGGATATTGACGATGGCGGCTTCAACATCGGCGAAAGTTTTGGCATTGCCGCCGCTAAGTGCCTGACGCCATTTGCGTGCACCGGGCAGGTTTTGGAATAAGCCCAAAATATGACGGGTCAGGACAGACACTGGTGCGCCTTGCTGCATGCGTTGTTCAATATAAGGCAACATCTGTTGCATGATCTCCAAGCGATCGGGAGCTTCATGACCATTGAGTTGGCCTAACTCGGCCAACAAATACGGGTTGTGATAGGCTTCACGGCCGATCATCACCCCATCCACATGTTGTAAATGCTGCTCAGTTTCCGCAACGGTTTTGATACCACCATTGATCTCGATAGTGAGATGTGGACGATCACGTTTCAGGCGATAAACATCTTCGTAACGCAGTGGCGGCACATCACGGTTTTCTTTTGGTGACAGTCCTTTGAGGATCGCGATCCGCGCATGTACCACAAAGTAAGTACAGCCTGTTTTTGCCACAGTATCCACAAAGTGCAGCATCTCTTCATAGCTCTGCATATCATCGATGCCGATACGATGTTTGACCGTCACTGGGATTTGCACTGCGTTTTGCATCGTTGCGATACATTCAGCCACCAAGTCTGGCTCTGCCATTAGGCAGGCACCGATTTTATTATTCTGTACCCGATCACTTGGACAGCCAACATTCAGATTGACTTCATCGTAGCCCCAGTCTTGTGCCATTTTGGTACAGGTGGCCAAGTCTTTGGGATTGGAGCCACCGAGTTGTAGCACGATTGGATGTTCTTGTTGGTTATAGTCCAAATGGCGTGCTGCATCACCAAACAAGATCGCACCTGTGGTCACCATTTCGGTATACAGCACCACATCAGGATTGAACAGGCGAGCAAAATATCGATAATCCCGCGTAGTCCAATCCATCATAGGCGCGACCGATATGCGTGGAAGCCTTGATACGTCTACGTTTCGTTTTAAATCAGTCATTTGTGTGCTCATTCAGATTTGTAACATTAGTCATTTTATTGCAACTTTTTAGCACTTTTTGCGTTTATTGCAACTATAATTGCAACTATTTTATCTAGTCTAAAAAATGGTTGCAAAGATGGGCTATATCACAGAATTAAAATCCAAATCT